>DASUHN010000019.1 GCA_036273495.1 Acidimicrobiales bacterium
CGGCGGGCGGCGTGTGCATGAACGCCGAGAGCGAGCTCGAGGCGGTGGGGATGGCGTGGGGGGCGGCGGCCACCGGCACGCCCGCCGCCACCGGCTCCACGGGCCAGGGGCTGTCGCTGATGCAGGAGTCCCTGGCCGAGATCTGCCTGGCCCGGCTCCCGCTCGTCGTGCTGAACATGGCCCGGGCCCAGGGGGACTACTGGCAGGCCACCCGGGGCGGGGGGCACGGGGACTACCGCCACCTGGTCCTGGCGCCCATGGACATCCCCGAGGCGGTGGAGCTGGTGCAGCTCGCCTTCCACCTGTCGGCCACCTGGCGCAACCCGGTGCTCGTGTTCGGGGACTACTACCTGGCCCACACCGCCCAGTCCGTCGACGTGAGCCCGGTCGACCTCGGCTCCCGTCCCGGCGCCGACTGGGCCCTCGACGGGGCGTCGGGCGGATCGGGGCGGGCCAAGCTGATCTCCCCGCTCGGGGACATGAAGCAGCGCCACGGCGTCGGCTACGACATGTCGGTGCACTACCGCGACTGCGCCGAGCACACCGCCGCCATGCTGGCCGGCGTCCCGCCCCGGGCGGAGACGGCCCATGTCGACGACGCCGAGGTGGTGGTGGTGGCATTCGGCACCCCGGGGTGTTACGTGCGCGCCGCCGTGCGGGAGCTGCGCGCCGAGGGTGCTCCGGTCGGTTACGTGCGGCCGGTCACCCTGGTGCCCTTCCCGACCGAGGCGGTGGCCGAGGCGGCGGCGGGGGCCCGGGCGGTGGCGGTCTACGAGAACAACCAGGGCCAGATGGTCGACGACGTGCGCCTGGCCGTGCTGGGGCGGGCACCCGTCGAGTTCATCGGCGGCCTGTCCCTCGACCACTCCGGGTTCGGGATAGCCCCGGACCTGGACGTGGCGGTGATCAGGCAGCGGATCGAGCGGGTGCTGGAGACGGCACCCGCCCCCCGGAAGGGAGCGGCGTGAGCGAACGACGAGTGGTGCCCACCGACCGGCCGCCGCCTCCGGAGGCCGGGGCCCGGCTGGTCGACGACTTCACCCCGCACCTGATCGACGTCGGCACCCACCAGCTGTGCCCGGGGTGCGGGGAGCCGGTGGCGATGCGCTCGGTCGTCGAGATGGTGGCGGAGCTGGGCCTGGTGCAGCGGACCATCGCCGTGTTCGGGATCGGGTGCTACACGGCGTTCTCCAACAACCTTGACGTCGAGGTGCTCCAGGCCCTGCACGGGCGGGCGCCGTCCCTGGCGACCGGCGTGAAGCGGTGCCGGCCCGACACCATCGTGCTCACCGTGCAGGGGGACGGGGACATGGTGAACGAGGGCCTCCAGGAGGTGGTGCACGCGGCGGCACGCGGCGAGAGCATCACGTGCGTGATGCTCAACAACGGGGTCTTCGGGGAGACCGGGGGCCATATGACGGCCACGACCGTGATCGGCCAGCGGACCAAGAACACCCTCGAGGGCCGCACCGCCGCCGCCCACGGCCACCCCATCCGCCTTTCCAACCTGCTGGCCGGCGTCGCCGGCGTCGCCTACGTGGCACGCGGCGCGGTGAACACGGCCGGGAACGTGGCCCGGACCCGGCGCATGCTCCGGCGGGCGCTCGAGGTCCAAGCCGCCGGGATGGGCTTCTCGTTCGTGGAGATCCTCACCATGTGCCCGACGGGATGGTTCATCGAGACCCAGGAGGCGCCGGCGTACCTGTCGGACCACCTGGCCCCCGTGCACGCGACCGGGGTGCTCAAGGACGTAGGGACAACCGGGGAGGGGGGCGCCGATGGCTGACGGGGCGCCGGTGACGGTGCTGGCCCACCTGGCCGGGTTCGGGGACCTGATGATCCCCGCTCTGGCCGCGGCGGTTCCCGACGCCGAGTTCGTGCAGGTGACGCCGGGCCGGCCCCCGCCCGTGCCGGGCGAGATCCTCCTCACCCTCCTCAACGACCGCCCCGACCTGGGACCGGTCGTGTCGGGGGACGTACGGTGGATCCACGTGCTCGGCGCCGGCGTGGACGGCTTCCCCCTGGAGCTGGTCGGCGACCGGGTGCTCACCTGCTCCCGTGGCGCCAGCTCGGTGCCCATAGCCGAGTTCGTGCTGGCCGAGATGCTGGCGTTCGAGAAGAAGCTTCCCGACAGCTGGATCACTACCCCACCCGAGCGCTGGAACGTGGCCGACCTGGGCGGCATGCGCGGCCGCACCCTCGGGCTGATCGGCATCGGGGCCATCGGCACCGAGGTGGCCCGGCGGGCGCTGGCGTTCGACATGGAGGTGCTGGCGGCGCGGCGGGACCCGAGCAAGCCGGTCCTGCCCGGCGTCCGGGTGGCCCCGCTGGAGGAGGTGCTGGGCCGGGCCGACCACCTCGTGATCACGGCCGCCTCGACGGACGGGACCCGCCACCTACTCGACGCCCGCACCCTCGGCATGCTGAAGGAGGGGGTGCACCTGGTGAACGTCGCCCGGGGGGCGCTGATCGACCAGGACGCCCTCCTGGCCGCCCTCGACCGGGGCCAGGTGGCCGTGGCCTCCCTCGACGTGGTCGAGCCCGAGCCTCTGCCCTCCGGCCATCCCTTCTACTCCCACCCGCGGGTGCGGCTCAGCCCCCACATCTCGTGGAGCGCGCCGGAAACGGCGCGGCGGACCGTCGAGCTGTTCATCGAGAACTACCAGCGCTACCGGGCCGGCCAGCCGCTCGAGGGGGTCGTGGACACCGCCGCCGGGTACTGACGTTCGTCCTCGGGGTGGCGCTGCCCGTCGACGGGGATGCGTCGCGCCGTGAGCGGTGCATGGAGGATTTCGGCACCACCGAACTAAACTTTCTCTGTGGCAGAAACGCCGGCACGCCGAACGGGGCTGGGCCGGGGCCTGCAGGCGCTGCTGCCGAACGCCGGAGACCAGCCCCACGCGCCGGATCCCGGTGACTGGCTGGCGGCGCTCGACGACGGAGAGTCCCCGCGCCTGTCCGCCCTGGTCGAGTCGGGGCTCGACGTCCTCCAGCGGGCCGTCGGCGTCGACGTGTGCGCCTATGTCCACGGCCGGGAAGCGGGCCGGCCCCGCCTGTGGCTCCGCTCCGGTCCGGGCGCCGTCCTCAGCGCCGCCGAGTGGGTGGAGCTCGGCATGGCGGCGGTCGGGGCCGTCCTCGGCCAGGTGCGCGTGCCCCGCACGCTGACCCTGGGCCGGACCGAGCTGCTGGCCGTGCCGACCCGGGACCGGAGCTCGTCCGGGGTCCATCTCCTGGGCCGGACCGGCCGGGGCCTGACCGACCACGAGCGGACGGTGGCCATCCACCTGGTCCAGGCCTTCGGTGAGGCGCTGCACGGGCTGGTCCCCGAGCAGGACGGGGACCCGCTCGCCCCGGTTGCGCCGGCCGGCCCGTTGGTCGCGGAAGGTGCTCCGGCCCGGGTCGACGCCGATGTCGCCGGCGGAGCCGCGGTCATCGACCTCATCGACCAGACCCCACTGGCCGCGGTCGAGGTGATCGACCTGATCGACCGGTCACCACCGGTCCCGGTCGCGGCCACCGCCCGCTGGCCGGCGCCCATCGACCTCGAGGAGCTGGTGCGGGACGCGGTCCGGGCGTCGGGCGTGCGCCACACCGAGCTGAACGTGCGCCTGTTGGCGGACGGAGGCGCCGACGTGATCGACGTGGCCGCCGCCCACCGCGGTGACCGGGTGCGCGTCGTCCTGCCCGCCGATCCGGACGATCCCGCCGACGCCGCCAACCGGGCCGCCCTCCAGACGGTGAACCTGCTGCAGCTCCTCGGCGCCGACGCCGCCCACCCCGAGCACCGGGCCGCGGGGTAGGCCTCCGGGCGGGCCGAGTGGCGGGCCCACGCCCTCGGTGGCAAACCATCTGCCCGACAGTCCCCCGACCGGAGGCAGACAATGCAAGTCCACCTCACCACCGATGAGCTCCTCTCCACGACGCGCACCGTCCGGCGCCGTCTCGACCTGACCCGTCCGGTCGAGCGGGAGGTGCTCGAGGAGTGCCTGGCCCTGGCCGTGCAGGCTCCCACGGCGTCGAACCGCCAGGAGTGGCAGTGGGTGTTCGTCACCGACGCCGCGACCAGGCGGGCCCTGGCCGAGCTGTACGTGCGCCCGGATCCGAGCTACCGCTCGCTACCCACGCGCGAGTACGCGCCGGAGGACGTCCGGGCCCGCAGCCGGGCGGCCGTGGCGGCGTCGGCCGACTTCCTGCGCCAGCACCTCGCCGAGGTCCCCGTCCTCCTCGTTCCGTGCCACTGGGGTCGGGTGGACGACGCACCCGTCGCCACCCAGGCCGCGCTGTGGGGGTCTCTGTACCCGGCGGTGTGGAGCTTGTTCCTGGCTCTCCGAACCCGCGGGCTCGGCGCGGCGTGGACCTCGGTGTCGCTGCGCCACGAGCGGGACGTGGCCGAGCTCCTCGGGATCCCCTACGACGAGTACACTCAGGGCGGCCTCTTCCCCATCGCCTACACCGTGGGCACCGAGTTCCGCCCGGCCGCCCGCCGGCCCGTCGCGGAGGTAGTCCACTGGGACCGGTGGTGACGGTTTACGCCCCGCCGGGTGTTCCCGGGGTGACTACGCCACGAGTGCGGCCTCGCGGCGCGTCTCGGTCTCCTCGGGAACGGGAGCCGATCCGGCCGCGCAGGCCGACAGCCGCGCGGTGGCGGGCCAGCGCACCTTCGATGCCCACCCGGCGTGTTCGAACAGACGGATGAGAGCGGCCGACGAGTCGATCTGGCCCCGGCCCACGCCGTGGCGGGCCGACGAGGGATAGGCGTGATGGAGGTTGTGCCACGACTCGCCCATCGACAGGACGGCCAGGGGGGCGAAGTTCCGGCTCTGGTCCTTCGCCGTGAACGGCTTGCGACCGAACATGTGGCAGATCGAGTTCACGCTCCAGGTCACGTGGTGCAGCACGGCCATGCGCACCAGACCGGCCCAGACCAGGGTGGTGACGCCGCCGACCGGTGACCCGGACAGCCCCCAGCCGATGAAGAAGGGCAGGGCCAGCGAGACCACCGCCAGGAGCGGGAACAGCGCGCTGATGACCGTCACGTCGCGGTCCCGCAGCAGGTCCGGGGCGTACCGCTCCGCCGGCGTCGGGTCGGCGCGGAACAGCCAGCCGACGTGGGCGTGGGCCAGGCCCCGGAGCTGACCGCCGAGCCCCGAGCCGTGCAGGTGCGGGGAATGGGGATCACCCTGGCGGTCGCTGAACATGTGATGGCGCCGGTGGTTGGCCACCCACGCGACCAGAGATCCCTCGACGGCCATGGACCCCGCCACCGCCAGGGCGATCTTGAGCGGACGGTTCGGCCGGAAGCTGCCATGGGTGAACATCCGGTGAAAGCCGACCGTGACGCCGTGGCCGGTCACCGCGTAGAGCACGAGAGCCAGGACCAGGTCGCGGAGATGGACCGCCCGTCCCCACAGCGAGGGCACGATGGCCGAGACCGCCGCCAGCGGCCCGACCACCAGGGCGGCGGTGATGATCCGGGGGCCCAGGCTCGTCGACGGGGCCGGGACGGGGGTGGCTGGGGAGGGACTCTCTGGGTTCATGGTGCCTTTCCGGCGTGACCTGGATCCTGTCCCGTCGTTCAGGTGGTGATCGGCGTTCTGCGCCCGAACATGTAGGGACCCGCTCGCTGGGGGTCCGGGGACGGAGAGGTGGACGGACCGATCTTCGTCGCCGCGCCTCCGGGGTCCTTCCCGGAGGCCGGGATTCGTCGGAATGCCACTCGGGGTGGTCCGGTTGCTTACCCCGGAGACGCCGAATCGACCCCGAGGCGTCAGGAGGCGTCCCGGCGTGCCGACACAGGCGGGCAGATGACCGACATCAGGAGCGGTACCGAGGAGGTGGAGACCGAGGACGGGGTGGCCCTAGCCACCGGCGTCCTTGGACCCCCCGACGCTCCGGTGGCCCTGATCCTGGCCCACGGCTTCAGCATGGCCAGCTCCGACCGGCGCCTGGCCGCTGTGGCCGGGGGCCTGGCCGAGGCGGGCCACGCCGTGTACACCTTCGACTTCCGCGGTCACGGCCGGAGCGGGGGGGTCTGCACCCTGGGGGAGCTCGAGATCCACGACCTCGACGCCCTCGTCCGCCTGGCCCGGCGCGAGGGGCACGACCGGGTGGTGGTCATCGGCGCTTCGATGGGCGGCTTCGTGGCCCTCCGCCACGCTGCTCTGCTCGGGGGGGTGGATGTCGTCGTCGCCATCAGCACCCCAGCGACCTGGGGCGTTTCCCCCCGGGTGCGGGCCCGGGTGCTGAGCCTGGCCGTGCAGAACCGGATCGGGCGACGGATCCTCTCGGTCCGGGGCACCCGGGTGGTCGACACCCTGCCGGAGCCGCCCCTGTCCCCGTCGCAGCTGGCGGATCGCATCACCATCCCGGTGGGGCTGATCCACGGGGCCCGGGACCCGTACGTGCCCGTGGAGGACGCCGTGCTCCTGCACGAGCGGCTGGCCGGCCCCAAACGGCTGGTGGTGCTGCCGGAGTTCGGCCACGCCGAGGCGGCCTACACCCCGGACCTGGTCGGGCTGCTCGAGTCGCTCGTGGAGGTCCTGCTGAGCGTTGCCGGCGGAGACGGTGGCGAGTGTCGGGACAGCCTGGCTACGGACTGCTGAGTCCGGGGCGCCGGCGGGCCGGAGCGGGATCCGGGGCGGGCCGGCCCCACAGATATCCCTGGCCGAAGTCACATCCCAGCTGACGCGAGGGCCGAGGACTGCCTTCTCCCGAACCCGACCGGCGGTGAGTGGCACTAGATTGTCCTAATAGATCGCACACGTGTGCGATTTAGGTAGACTAGGTGCGTGGACTTCGTCAGTCCCGTCGAGAGGGTGATTCCCGGCGTCCAAGGTCGGGTCCTGGCCGTCTTGGCGCGGGTAGACACGGAACTGACGATGCGTACGGTTGCCAAGCTCGCCGACGTCAGCACCAACCGCGCCGTGGCCGTTCTCAACCGGCTCGTCCATCTCGGCTTGGTCGAAAGGCGAGAGGCTGGCTCGGCAGCCCTGGTGCGCCTGGCTCGTGACAACGAGGCCTCACAGGCCGTAATTGCCCTCAGCATCTTGACCGACCGCGTCCTCGACCGGCTCGAAAAGGCAGCAGCGGATATCCAGCCGGCACCGGTCAGCATGGTGCTGTTCGGGTCGTTCGCCCGGCGGGAGGCCGATGAGGACAGTGACATCGACGTCCTTGTAGTGAGGGATCCCCAGGTACCGGCGGACGACGACACCTGGCTGGACACCTTGGGCAAGTGGACCGCCTTTGCTCGTCGAGTCGCGGGTAACCCGGTGAACGTGCTGGAGACGTCAGCCGACGAGCTCCCCCGCCTGATGCGGCGGAAGGACTCCGTCTGGCAGGAGATTGCCCGCGAGGGCCGCACTCTGATCGGCACCGACCTCGAGCACCTTGCCCGATCGATTAGGAAGTCGTGATGGCCCCTCGGCGGAGGTCTGGCGACGTCCGCGCCGCGTCACCACATGATGCCCGGGCCTACGCATCCAAGGCTCATGAGTTACCTCCACGCCGCCGGTACGTCGTTTGAGGTCGGAAACAACGTCGCAGCGGTGGGCAATGCTGTACACGCCGGGATCGCTGCCGCCGATGCCGTGGCAGCCGCTTTGTCTGGCGCTGTCTGGCGCGGCGAATACGGCCAGGCGCCGGATCATCTCGAGAAAGCCGGCAGTGACGGTCGGCAGGCGGCCAGGCAGCTGCGGCGGCTGATCCCCCTGAAGACCAGCGCCGAGTACGACCCTGACCCCCTGTCCGCCACCCAGAGCCGGGCTGCCGTACAGGCAGCAGAGCGCTGGTGGCCATCGCCGACCGTCTCACTCAGGGAGCCAAGTGACCGACATCGGCTCCGCTCCGGATGTGCACGTCAGTGGTCACTGGTCGGGCAAGGGACGGAGTATCGCCATCAGCGACACCGAGATCCTCCTCGCTCAATGAGTGCCCGTCTTGGCGGTCATCATGGCGGTCAAACCCGAGCGCGACCGCCGAGAGCGTCGGATGTCTCAACAGCCGCCGGCCCGTCACTAGGGCCTCGCGCGGAGAGGGTGGGATTTGAACCCACGGTGGGTTGCCCCACACACGATTTCCAATCGTGCCGATTCGGCCGCTCTCGCACCCCTCCTGGAAGGGCGAAGACTATTCTGTGGACATGGGCCCGTCGCCCGGCGCGACGGCCGGGTCCTGCGCAACGGCGCCCCGTGAACCGAGTCAGGGCCGGAAGGCAGCAGCTCTCAGCGGAAGGAGCCGTGTGCCGCAGTCAAGCCTGGCCGCCGCGCCGGACGCCGGGCCCTGACGCGTCCGGACCGGGCCTCCTGATCGGGCGGGGGCGCCGGTAGGCTGCCGCCGGTGGCGGAGCTCCCCTACCAGTCCCTGTACCGGCGCTACCGCCCCCAGCGCTTCTCCGAGGTGCGGGGCCAGGACCACGTCACCCGGGCGCTGCGCAACTCGGTCCGCCAGGCCACGGTCAGCCACGCCTACCTGTTCAGCGGGCCCCGGGGGACCGGCAAGACCTCCACCGCCCGCATCCTGGCCAAGGCCCTCAACTGCGCCGCCCCGGTCGACGGGGAGCCGTGCGGGGAGTGTGAGTCCTGCCTGGCGGTGACCGCCGGCACCTCCCTCGACGTCCACGAGCTCGACGCCGCCAGCAACAACGGGGTCGACGCCATGCGGGACCTGGTGACCCGGGCCGCCCTCGGCACCCCCGGGCGCTGGAAGGTCTACATCGTCGACGAGGTCCACATGCTCACCGCGGCGGCCTCGAACTCCCTGCTCAAGACGCTCGAGGAGCCGCCCGGGCACGTGGTGTTCGTGCTGGCCACGACCGATCCCCAGAAGGTCCTCGACACCGTCAGGAGCCGGACCCAGCACTTCGAGTTCCGGCTCCTGGCCGGGGAGCTGCTGTCGGGCCTGCTCAAAGACGTCAGCGCCGATGCCGGCCTGGGCCTGCCGGGCGAGGCCATCGACCTGGCCGTGCGCCGGGGCCACGGCTCGGCGCGCGACGCCCTGTCGTTCCTCGACCAGGTGGCGGCGGCGGGGATCGTCGAGGACGAGGCCGAGACCCTCGACGAGGTCATCGAGGCCATGGCCGAGGGGGACGTGCCCGGCCTGCTCACGGCCGTCGCCACGGCCCACGCCGCCGGCCTCGACCCCCAGCGCCTGGGCTCGGAGCTGCTGGCCCAGCTGCGCTTCGCCTTCCTGGCCACCATGGCCCCCGACCTGGTCCCGCTCCCCGACCACGCCCGCCAGCGCGCCGCCGAGCAGGCCGCCCGCCTGGGGACGCCGGCCCTGGTACGGGCCATGGAGACCATCGGGCGCGCCCTGGTCGACATGAACGAGGCCCTCGACCCCCGGATCCTCCTCGCGGTGGCCCTGATCGGGCTGGTGAAGGCCGACGCCGGGGCCCCGGCGGCGGCGTCCGGCGGCGGGGGCGCCGGAGGCCCGGGCTACGAGGCCGTGCTGGCCCGGCTGGAGCGCATCGAGAAGCGCCTCGACGCCCTCGAGGCGGGGGGCGGCGGGGCGCGCCCGCCGGGGCGGGCCACCCTGGGGTCGGTGCGGGCCGGAGCCCAACCGGCGACGGCAACGGCACCGGCGGCCGGCACCCCGGCGACGGCCGACCCGACCGCGGGCGACCAGCCACCTGCCGCCGGGCCCCGAGGGGGGTCGGCCCCCGACCGGGGAGCCGCCGGGCCGGCCCCGTCGCGGGACGACATCGTGAAGGCGTGGGGGGACGGGCTGCTCGCCTCGCTCCCGGCCCGGGCCCGGGCCCGGTTCCGGACGGGCCGCTTCGCCCAGATCCGTGACGACGGGGTGGCGGTCTTCGCCGTGCCCAACGAGCCCCACCGGCGCATGAGCGAGGAGTGCCGGCGGGACGTGGAGGACGCCCTGGAGCGCCACTTCGGGGTGCGGATCCCGATCCGGCTGGTGGTGGAGGCCGAGCCCGCCGCGCCCGCCGGCCCGGCCGAGGCGCCGGCGGACGAGGTCGTCGACCTGTCCGAGCTGGCCGACGCCCCGGTGGCCCCGGCCGCCCGGCCCGAGGACCGCCTGCTCGAGGCGTTCCCCGGCGCCGAGGAGGTCGAGCGCTAGCCGCGTGTACGCCGGACCGGTCCAGGACCTGATCGACGAGCTGGGCCGCCTGCCCGGCATCGGGCCGAAGTCGGCCCAGCGCATCGCCTTCTACCTGCTGAAGGCGACCAAGGAGGACGCCCTCCGCCTGGCGCGCGCCATCTCCGAGGTGAAGGACCGGATCACGTTCTGCCAGCGGTGCTTCAACGTGTGCGAGGGCACCTACTGCGAGCTGTGCAACGACCCCCGCCGGGACGCCACCGTGGTGTGCGTGGTCGAGGAGCCCCGCGACATCGTGGCGGTGGAGAAGACCGGGGAGTTCCGGGGCCTGTACCACGTGCTCCAGGGCGCCATCAGCCCCATCGAGGGCATCGGGCCCGACCAGCTGCGGGTGAAGGAGCTGCTGGCGCGCATCGAGGGCGAGGAGGTGTCCGAGGTGATCCTCTGCACCAACCCCAACCTCGAGGGCGAAGCCACCGCCATGTACCTGGCCCGTCTGCTCCGCCCTCTCGGGATGCGGGTGACGCGCATTGCCAGCGGGCTGCCGGTGGGCGGGGACCTCGAGTACGCCGACGAGCTGACCCTGGGACGGGCCCTCGAGGGCCGGCGGGAGATGGACGCCTAGGGCGCGCTCTCCTGGCGCAGCTCAGGGGCGGCGAACGTCGTCGGCAGCACGTGCCGGTCCGACAGGCGGCGCAGCAGGTATCCGTTCCGGCGGGACTGGTACACCTCGAAGCCGCGGGCCCACGCCCCGTCGAAGCGGTTGCGGACCTGGACCCGGGTGCCCTTGGTCATCCTGACCGGATCGGTGGTCGTGCTGATGTTGGTCTCCACTGCCATGCGCTTCCTCCCCACTGCCGCGTGCCACCAGGGATCAACCTGCGCCGAAGCCCTGGCACGCCTGCGCCTCATCGGAACCGCGTGCGGAAGCCGGAGTATAGGGGCGGGGTTTAGGGCCCTCAAGGGAAAATTCTGATTGTCGGGAAAGCTGACGACCTCGTCAGAACACCGCTCTACGAGGAGCGGACGACCACCTGACCGACCATGTCGTTGTGGATCGTGCAGCGGTACGTGTAGGTGCCCGGGGTGTCGAAGGTCATGCTCCAGCTGCCGCTGGCCTGGGTCGGGCTGTGGGGGCCGTCGTTGTCGAAGCTGACGTTGTGGGGCGTGAGGGAGTCGTCCCACTTCCAGGTGACCGTCTGGCCCGCGGTGACCACCAGGCGGCGGGGGATGAACGACAGGTTGGTGATCACCACCGAGTTCTTGGGCAGGGGGTCGGTCTGGGATCCGATGGTCTGGGCCCGCTGCCCGCAGGCGACGACGAACGAGGGCAGGGCGGCCAGGAGGAGGACCGGGGCGATCTTGCGGCGCATGGCGGTCATCCTTCCAGCGGGCGCTCCCGCGTCTCCAACCAGCGCCGGAAGCCGGCGGCGTTGGAGTGCACCCCGTTGAGCGTGTCGAGCTTGTGGCGGTGCTCGGGGGGGACCGCCGCCGAGTCGGCGGCGAAGGCGTCCTCCAGGGCGGCGGCGATGTCCCTGCCCTCCCGCCAGGCGGCCTCGGCCACCCCGGCCCAGCGCCGCAACACCTCCTCGGCCTCGGCCAGCACGGCGGTGTGGTCGGGAACCAGCCCGTAGTGGGCCAGGGCCAGCCCGGCCGGGCGCCGGGCGGCGAACTTGTGGAGGGACGTCACCGCCTGGTCGAGGTCGAAGTCGGGCGGCGGGGTCGACGGCCGGAGGATGCCGGCGTCGGGGAGGCGCACTCCGACGGCGTCGCCCACGAACAGGATCCCGCTGGTCGAGTCGTGCAGGCCGAGGTGGTGCTTGGCGTGGCCGGGGGAGTCCACCGTCGTCAGCACCCGGCCCCCGCCCACCTCCGCAGCACCTCCTCGGCCTCGGCCAGCACGGCGGCGTGGTCCGGCACCAGCCCGTAGTGGGCCAGGGCCAGCCCGGCGGGACGGCGGGCGGCGAACTTGTGCAGCGACGTCACCGCCTGGTCCAGGTCGAAGTCGGGGGGCGGGGTCGAGGGCCTGAGGATGCCGGCGTCGGGCAGGCGGACCCCGACGGCGTCGCCCACGAAGAGGATCCCGCTCGTCGAGTCGTGCAGGCCGAGGTGGTGCTTGGCGTGGCCGGGGGAGTCCACCGTGGTCAGCACCCGGCCTCCGCCCACTTCCAGCTCCTGGCCGTCCTCCAGCACCTCGAGGCGGTCGGCCGGGGTGGGGTCGAGGCGCCCGTAGAGGTCGTCGAGGAGGGGGCCGTACACCCGGGCGGCGGAGTCGACCAGCCGGGAGGGGTCGACGAGGTGGCGGGCGCCCTTCGGGTGCACGTACACCGTGGCCCGGGGAAAGGCGGCGGCCACGTTGCCCACCCCGCCGGCATGGTCGAGGTGGATGTGGGTGACGACGACCGCCCCCAGGTCGGCCGGGCCCACCCCCAGGGAGCCCAGGGCCTCGAGGAGCACCGGCACCGAGCTCTGGCTGCCGGTCTCGACCAGGACGGGGCGGGGGCCGTCGACCAGGTAGCCCGCCGTGACCCGCTCCCAGCCGCCGAGCAGGGTGTCGATCTGGGTGACGCCGTCGCCGATGACCGTCGTGGCGGCCGCGGCGGTCACTGGTTGACCTCGATGACGACCTTCACGTCGTCGGGCTGGCGCTGCAGGGCATCGGCCCACGAGGCCAGCGGCACCCGCCGGCTGATCAGGCGCTCCAGCCACGCCCGGTCGGCGGCGGCCAGGGCGGCGGCGCCCAGCTCGTAGTGGCGGCGGTTGGCGTTGACCGAGCCGACCACCGCCTCGTTCTCGAGCACCATGGCCCGGTTGAGGGCGCCGGCGTCGATGCCGAGCTCCCGGCCGCCCGACGACACCCCGGTCAGGCACACGACTCCCCCCGGGGCGGCGTCCTGCATCACGTCGAAGACCAGCTGGCCCACGCCGGTGCACTCGATGATCAGGTCCCAGGCCTCCCCGGCGTCCCGCACGTCCCCGTGGTGGTAGGTGGCGCCGAGCGCCGCCACCAGGTCGGGCTTGAGACCGGTGGCCACCTGGTCGAGCACGTGCACGTCGAGGCCCCGCTCCACGCCGATGAGGGCGGCCAGCAGGCCGATGGGCCCGGCCCCGGTGACCAGCGCCCGGCGCGGGCTCCACCCGCCCTGACGGGAGCCGATGGCGTCGACCTGGTCCCAGGCCTTGGCCACCACGCTGGCCGGCTCGAGCAGCACACCCAGGCCGGCGAGGGAGGAGTCGACCTTCACCACGTACTTCGGCTCGATGCGGTAGCGCTCCGAGCAGTAGCCGTCGAGGGACTTGATCCCCCGCTCGGTGTACTGGCCGTTGCGGCAGAAGTCCCACTGGTCCACCGCGCACGCCGGGCAGGGCACCGGGTCGGGGCGCCGGACGATCCCGACCACCAGGTCCCCCTCGGTGACGCCGGCGCCCGCCGGCGCCTCCAGCACCCGGCCCAGCGACTCGTGGCCCAGGATCAGCCGGTCCCGGCCGGGCGGGGCCCACCCGTAGGCGCCGCTGACGATCTCGGCGTCGGTGCCGCACACGCCGATGGCCAGGGTCTCGACGAGCACCGCGCCGTCGGACGCCGGCGGCTCGTCGACGTCGTCGAGCCGGGCGCTGCCGGCCTTCCCGGGCTCGACGGTGAGGGCCTTCATCGCCGCACTCCTCTCAGCTTGGTGAGCAACCTCGGCTTGCGCGCGTCACCGGGGTGGCGGTCGAGGACCGACTCCCCACGCGTGGAGAGGGTGCGCGCCGAGTTGACCACGCCGACGTGGGAGAAGGCCTGGGGGAAGTTCCCGACCATCCGCTTGGTGACCGGGTCGTACTCCTCGGCCAGGAGCCCGACGTCGTTGCCGAGCGACAGCAGGTGCTCGAACAGCTCGCGGGCATCGTCCTGGCGCCCGAGGAGGGCCAGGTTGTCGACCAGCCAGAACGAGCACGCCAGGAAGGCGCCCTCCCCACCCGAGAGGCCGTCCACGGCCGAGTCGTCGCGCGGCCGGTAGCGCAGGACCAGCCCGTCGTGGAGCAGCTCGCGCTCGACGGCCTCGACGGTCGAGCGCACGCGCGGGTCGTCGGGCGGGAGGAACCCGACGATCGGGATCATCAACACGCTGGCGTCGAGCTCCGAGCTTCCGTAGTACTGGGTGAAGGCGCCGACGTCCTCGTTCCAGGCGTGCTCGCACACCTCCTTCTTGATCTGGTCGCGCAGGGCCCGCCACTTGTGCACCGGTCCCTCGAGCTGGAGATGCTCGACGGTGTGCACGGCCCGATCGACCGCCACCCAGGCCATGACCTTGGAATGGGTGAAGTGGCGCCGGGGCCCGCGCACCTCCCAGATCCCGTCGTCCGGCTCCTTCCATCCCGACTCGAGGAAGTTCATCAGCTCGAGCTGGAGCGACCACGCCTCGTCGTCCCCCGTCCCCATCTCGTCGGAGGAGAGGTCGCACCGGGCCTGGTGCAGGGCGTCCATGACCTCCCCGTACACGTCGAGCTGGAACTGGCCGGCGGCGGCGTTGCCGATCCTTACCGGCCGGGAGCCCTCGTAGCCCGGGAGCCAGTCCGCCTCCCACTCGTCGAGGCGGCGCTCCCCCGCCGGCCCGTACATGATCTGGATCTTGGCCGCCTCCCCGGCCACCGCCCGGAGCAGCCAGTCGCGCCACTCCGCCGCCTCCTCGTGGTAGCCGGCGCCCATCAGGGCCAGGAGGGTGAGGGTGGCGTCGCGCAGCCAGCAGTACCGGTAGTCCCAGTTGCGCTCCCCCCCGATCAGCTCGGGCAGCGAGGTGGTGGCGGCGGCCACGATGCCCCCGGTCGGGGCGTAGGTCAGCGCCTTCAGGGTGATGAGGGAGCGGATGACGGCGTCGCGCCACTCCCCCTGGTAGGTGCAGCTGTCCGACCAGCCCCGCCAGTAGCGCTCGGTGTCCTCGATCACGAAGCGGGCGGCCAGGGGGCGCGGGGCCCGGGTGTGCGACGGGTACCACGCCAGCTCGAACGGGACGTCCTGGCCCTCGGAGACGGTGAACTCCGCCACCGTGGACATGTCCTCTCCCCGGGTCTCGACGTGGGTCCACAGGCTGAGGGCGTCGGGCCCGGCTATGGCCCGCAGCTGGCCGTCGGCCCGGTGGACCCAGGGGATGGTGCGCCCGTAGTCGAAGCGGATGGTGAGGTCCATCTTCATCGGGACCCGCCCGCTCACCCCCTGGACCTGCCGCACCACCTCGGGGTACCGCTCGCGGGGCGGCATGCAGTCGACGATGCGGACGACGCCGCTGGCGGTCTCGAGCTCGGTCTCGAGCACGAGGGTCCCGGGCCGGTAGGAGCGCCGCGACCGGCGGATGGGCTCGGTGGGCGAGATCTGCCACCGGCCGTGGGTGCGGTCCCCGAGCAGGGCGGAGAAGCACGCCGCCGAGTCGAACCGGGGCACACACAGCCAGTCGATCGACCCCTCACGGGACACCAGGGCGGCGGTGTGGGTGTCCCCGATCAGGGCGTAGTCCTCGATGCGGGCGCTCACCGGGACATCCTTGCGTACATCTCTAAAGGCGGGGGAACGCCGGGTCGATAGTCACATATGACTAGCCCGTCAACGCAGCAGACATCGGAGCAGCGGGCCACGGACCAGCGGTCCCCCGAGCGGCGCCGCCCCCGGACCGGCGCCCAGGTCCCGGACGATGAGCGGGGGGACGGGGAGGGGGCGCCGGACGCCGAGGGGATGGCGGACCGCCTCGCCTACGCCGCCACCCACGACGACCTGACCGGGCTGCCCAACCGCACCCTCCTCCGCCAGCGGCTGGACGAGGCCCTGGACCGGCACCGCCGTCTCGACGAGGTCGTGGCGGTGATCTTCTTCGACCTCGACCACTTCAAGAAGGTCAACGACAGCCTCGGCCACCGGGCCGGGGACGAGCTGCTGGTGGAGGCCTCCAGGCGCATCGAGGCGACGGTGCGCCCGACCGACCTGGTGGCCCGCTTCGGCGGGGACGAGTTCGTGGTGGTGTGCCACGACCTGATCGGGGAGATCGAGGCCCTCGGCATCGCCGACCGCATCCGGGAGGCGCTGGAGCGGCCCTTCACCGTCTCCGGCCAGGCCGTCTACGTCTCGGCCAGCCTGGGGGTGGCGTGGCCCCGGCCCGACTCGGCCGAGGCCGACTCCCTGCTCTCCGACGCGGACGCCGCCATGTTCGTGGCCAAGCAGGGCGGGCGGGGCCGGACCGAGGCCTACGACCGCCGCCTGCGGGACCGGGCCCGCGAGCGGCTGGCCAACGAGGCCGCCCTGCGCACCGCCCTCGAGGCCGACGAGCTGCGCCTGGCGTTCCAGCCGGTTGTGGAGCTCGACACCGGCCGGGTGGCCGGGGTGGAGGCGCTGATCCGTTGGGACCATCCCGAGCGGGGGGCGCTGCGCCCGGACGCCTTCATGGCCCTGGCCGAGGAGACCGGGCTGGTCTCCCAGGTCGGCGCCTGGGCGGTGCGCGAGGCGTGCCGCCACCAGGCCAAGTGGGACGCCCTGGGGGCGGACGCCGCGCAGCCGATATGGACCGCCGTCAACGTCTCGGCCTACCAGCTGTCCCGGCCCGAGCTGGCCCAGGCCCTCGAGGAGGCGCTGGCCGAGAGCGGGGTCAGCCCGTCCCACATCCGCCTCGAGATCACCGAGACCGCCGTGGTCGAGAACCCGACGTCGGGTCTGGCGGCGTTACGCGCCCTCAAGGCCCACGGGGTGACGCTGGTCCTCGACGACTTCGGCACCGGCTACGCCTCGCTGTCGGCGCTGCGCCGCTTCCCGCTCGACTGCATCAAGGTCGACCGTTCCTTCGTCGACGGCCTCACCACCAACCGGGCCGACCGCGCCATCGTGGCCGCCGTCATCCGCCTCGGGGCCGAGATGGGCCTCGAGGTGGTGGCCGAGGGCGTCGAGTCGGAGGACCAGCGCGACGTGCTCATGGAGCAGGGGTGCCGCCTGGGCCAGGGCTACCACTTCTCCCGGCCGCTCAGCCCGGGAGAGGTGCGCTCGCTGCTACTCGGCGCAGTTGCCGGTGCCGGTGGGCGTGTCGGCGCGCTCCGCTGACTGCACCTCTTTGAGGACCGGCGGGGACGCCAGGGCGTAACCGATGTTGTTCTGCGTGGCCGACGTGGAGAACACCACGCCGATGACCGTGCCGTCGGCCAGCACCAGCGGACCGCCGGAGTTGCCCGGACGCACTAGGGCGGCGATCTCGTAGACCGAGCGGAGGGTGAGGCCGGTGCCGTAGATGTTGCGGCCCTGGGCCTCGAACTGCTGGTCCACGCCGGCGGCCTGCGGGTTGAAGTCCCCGCCCTCGGGGAAGCCGAGCACCACCGCCGCCGTCCCGCGCGGCACGTTGGAGCTGGCGATGGTCAGCGGGTGGCCGGCCAGCGGTCCCGACGTGTGCAGGACCGCCAGGTCGAAGTTGGGGTCGAACCAGATCGGTGTGGCCGACTGCACCCGGCCCGTGTCCTGGACCTCGATCGACGTGGTCCCGGCTATCACGTGGGCGTTGGTGACGATGGTGTTGGGCGCCACCACGAAGCCCGAGCCCTCGAGGATCTCCCCGCAGCCGTGGCTCACGATCTTCACCGTCGACGCCCCGGCGTGGGCGATGGCGGCCGACACCACGGGGGGCCCGGCCGCCTTGACCGGCGGGAGCGCCCCCTGGGGCGTCAGGCCGGCGAACACCTGCGGGAACCCGTGGGTGTTCAACAGCTGCTCGATGCGGGAGAAGACACCGGGAGCGGGCGGCAGCACGCTGTCGATGCGCCTGATGATGGCGGAGCCGTTGATGGCGCGCGACACGCGCTGCAGCGAGGTGTGGACCAGCATCCCCGCCACGATCCACGCCGCCAGCAGGGTGGCGACCGCGGCCACCACGGCACCGACGGCGGAGTCGGCCGGCCCGAGGTGGACGCGCCGGATCAGCTCCCACGCCCGCACGCCCAGCTGACGGCCGATGCCGCCGACGAGGGCGGCGACGCCGAACAGCACGATGATGGCCGCCACCGCCTGGCTGAAGTTGCTGGAGAACAGCCCCGCCACCTTGGGGGCCAGCACGGCCCCGAGCAGCAGCCCCACCCAGAACCCTCCGAAGGAGAGCACCTGCATGGCCGCGCCCAGTCGCACGCCCCGCACCAGTGACAGGACGACGAAGACCACCAGGATGAGGTCGACGAGGTTCAGGCGTGGTCCCCCGCCACCCGCGACGCCGCCCGCCGCCCGGCCGTGTACACCACGGCGGCGGCGGCCGCCGCCACCGCGACCAGGATCTCACCGGGGCCGTTGGACAGGGAGATGCCCACCGGGATGAGGGCCCCGAGCACCCAGGCCAGCTGGAAGCGGGTCTCGAACCGGGCGAAGGCCCTCCCCCGCGCCGTCTCGTCCACGTCCCGTTGCACCATCGAGTCGAACGCCACCTTGGCCGCCCCCGCCGCCAGGCCGATGGCCGAAGCCAGCAGGCACGCCGCCCCCCGGCCGCCCATAACCAAGGCGGCCGCCCCGCCGGCGGCCACCAGGACCAGGGCGCCGAGGATGATGTTCTCCTCCCGCAGCACCCGGCGCAGCACCGGGGTGACGAGGGTGGCGAGCAGCGACCCGCCGACGCTCGCCACCAGCACCACGCCGAACCACCACGTGGCGGCGTGCTGGCGGCGCAGCTCGAACGCCAGGAGGAAGGTGATGAGCCCCACCGCCCCCCGCAGCACGGCCATGGCCGTCGACGCCACCAGCACGGTGGGCGGCATAGCCCGCAGCCGGGTGCGGCGCCACGCCGCCGCCGGCTTGGTGTCGGCCTCCGGCGCATCCTCCGGGGTGGCGGTGTCGGCCGGCTGAGCCGGCTTGCGCAGCCGGGCCGCCGACACCGTGGCCAGCGCCAGCACGACGGCGTCGGCCCGCAGCACCCACGGGGCGCCGAGGAACGGGATCTTGAGGATGATGGCCGCCGGCACGCCGCCGACCAGACCGCCCAGGCCGGCGATCAGCGCCAGGCGCGAGTTGGCCCGCAGCAGCTCGGGGCCGCTGCCGACGGTCGCCGGCACCAGCGCCGCCTTCCCCACCAGGTACAGCTTCGAGGCCACCAGCACCAGGAAGGCCTCGGGGAACAGCAGCAGGCTGTGCAGGTCGCGTGCCATCAGCAGGCACAGCACGACGCGGGCCGCTCCCGCGATCATCACCATGGCCCGGCGGGCGCCCCGGCTGCGGTCGAGCAGCGGGCCGAGGGCGGGGGCCACCACGGCGAAGGGCGCCACCGAGAGCCCCAGGTACAGCGCCACCTTGCTGGCGGCGGCCGAGGGGCTGATCGAGAAGAACAGAGACCCGGCCAGGGCCACGGTCATGAAGGCGTCACCCGTGACCATGAGCATGTGGGTGACGGCCAGGCGCCCGAAGGCGTCGAGGGGGGGCTTGAGCTCGGGGAAGGCCCGGCCCAGGACGTGGGCCAGCCAGGCGCGCGTGGTTACCGGGGCCGGGGAGGGGGCGGCCGGCTGCTCACCCGGCGGTGCCGGCAGCGACCGCGTGCGCACCCGGCCATGGTACGGCCGCGGGAACAGCCGTTGGTGGGGTTGGGGCCCACCTGCCGGAGGAGGCGGGGGTGGGGACCCACCGGGAGATGGATCAGGCGGCGGAGCCGGCGAAGGGCGCGTCACCGAAGGTGAACACCCCCCCGTTGGACGTCACGATCCAGTAACCGCCCCCGTCGGGGCTGGGCGCCATGCCCACGACCGGGTGGCCGAGCGCCATGGTGGCGCCCGAGCCGAAGAAGGGCGCCGCCCCGAAGGTGAAGATGCCCCCGTCGGCGGCGACCATCCACAGGCCGCTCCGGTTCGGGACGCCGGCCGCGCCCACGATCGGGCGGGCCAGGCGGAGGCCCCCGAGCGAACCGAGGAACGGCGCGTCCCCGAAGGTGAACACCCCGCCGTCGGCCGCCCCCAGCCAGTACCCGCCGCCGTCGGGCGTCGGGACCAGGGCCACGATCGGGCGGTTCAACGGTGCCGCCGGGGTACCGGGCACGCCGCCGTGGAAGCCGGCGTCACCGAAGCTGAAGACCCCGCCGTCGGCCGCCACCAGCCAGTACCCCCGCCCGTCCCGCGTGGGGGCCAGGGCCACGACCGGCGCCGTCAGCCGGGTCCCCGCCGCCGAGCCGAAGAAGCCGGCGTCCCCGAACGAGAAGACCCCGCCGCCCGCCGACGCCAGCCAGTAGCCCCCGCCGTCGGGGGTGGCGGCGCCGGCCACGACCGGCTGGGCCAGCGGGCCGCCCAGCTCCGACCCGGAGCAGGTGAGGGGGCCGAAGGTGGCCACCGCCCCGTCGGCGGCGGCCAGGAGGTACCCGGGGCTGGCCGGGTTGGCCGGCGCCGCAGGCGCCGCGGCCCCGACCACCCGGCCGGCCGGCAGGCGGCCGGCGCAGCCCTGGGGAGCGGGCGGGACGAACCCCCGCAGGGCGCGGTTGGCGGCGTCGGCCACCACCACCAGGCCGGCCGGGGTGACCGCCACCGCCTCGGGGTCGTGGAGCGGGGCCGACGCCGCCGGCCCGCCGTCCCCGGCTCCGGGCGCGCCCGTACCGCCCACCGTGTAGATCACCCCGGTGGCGGGCGCCACCTCCCGCACCCGCTCCCCCGGGCCCTCGCTCACCAGCACGTCCCCGCGGGCGTCCACCGCCACCCCCGTCGGCCCGTCGAGCTGGGCGTGGAGGGCGGAGCCGCCGTCCCCGTTCTCGGCCCGGCCGCCCTTCCCCGCCACGGCGACGACGGTCCCCGACGTGGTCAGGGCGCGCACCCGGCTGTCCCCCGCTTCGACGAAGAACAGGTCGGCCGACGGCCCGAAGGCCAGCGCCGCCGGACCCGCCAGCTGGGCGGCGGGGGCAGGGCCGCCGTCACCGGAGGAGCCGTAGATCCCGCTGCCGCCGACCGTCACGAGAGCACCGGTGGCGGCATCGACCTTGCGGATGCGGTTGGCCGCCCCCTCGGAGAAGAAGACGTCCCCGGCGCCGTCCACCGCCACCCCGGCGGGACCCTCGACGGCGGCGCCTGCCGCCGGCGCGCCGTCGGGAGTGAAGCCCCACGTCCCGCTGCCCGCCACCGTGGTCAGCGCCCCGCTGCCCGCCGCCACCTCGACGACGCGGTCGTGGCCGGTGTCCGCCACGAACACGTCACCGCTGCTGTCAACGGCCACGCCGCGCGGGTCGGAGAGGTGGACCGCCACCGTCGTCACCGCGCCATCGGGCGCCACGGCGTACACCGCCCCCGTCCCGGCGTCGGCCACGTAGACGTTGCCGTTGCCGTCGGCGGCCAGAGCGTCGGGGTACACGAACGGCGCCGCGACGGTGGTGATCGTCCACGAGGGGGCGGGCGGGTCGGTGGCCGCTCCCGCCGCCCCGTCCGGACCACCCGCCGCGACCAGGGCGGCGACCGACACCAGCACGGCGCCGGCGACCCTCGCCGCTCTCACGGCGCCTCCCGGGCCCGATAGCGCGCCACCCACTGGGCGGTGCGCGCCAGGTAGGCGGTGGAGGCGCTGGCGCCGGACTGGCCGTAGGCGCCGTCGTAGCTCTGGTAGCAGAAGCCGGAGCCGGGCGGGCAGAAGTCCACGGCGGGCTCGATCTGGCTGCCCTCGTGCCACTCGTTGTACGACGTGATGCTGACCACGTCGGCGTCGGAGTCGAGGGCGCCCTGCCACGTCGAGTCGTAGGTGGCGCCGTTGGCGCGCGGGCGCACCGCGCCCTGGCCCGTGGCCCGCACGGCGGTGAAGCCGGGGGCCACCGACGGGCTGCACAGCAGGTGCAGCTCCCGGGCCGACCCGCAGATCTGGGCCATGGCCGGGCCGGTCACGTCGAACGGGTCGTAGGTGTACACGCCGCTGAACCCGGCGGCGGCGACGAACTGCTGCACCCCGCCCCGCTCCAGCACGTCCCAGAAGCTCTCGGCCCACACCCGGGCCCCGGTCACCCCGGCCAGCGCCGGCGCCCAGTCCGACGCCGTGAAGTCCTGGGCCCGGTACACCCAGAAGTCGCTGGCCCCGTAGGACGCCTCCAGGTAGGCGATGTCCTGCGCCACCGAGTCGGCGCTGCGCCCGTCGTAGGGCTCGATCTGCACGCCGACCTGCACGCCGTGGGCGGCGGCCAGCTGCTCGACCAGCGGCAGCTTCTGGTCCTCGAACGAGCCCCGCCCCCACCACGACACCACGGCCTCGTCGACGCCGGCGCCGGCCAGGTCCGCCATCTGGGCGTCGACGACCGACGGATCGCTGCTGCTGTAGGCGCCCCGCCCGGGGTAGTAGTCCGACCCGATGTCGAGGGGAGGGCTGTGGCCGCCCTCGTCCCAGTGCCGCCACTCCCCGTCGACGGCCAGCGACGCGTACCACGGGTAGTAGAAGGCGACGGTGCGCGCCGGCGGGCGCGGCGGCACCGACACCACCGCCACCGTGTGCCCGCGCGCCCCACCCCGGTATGGATCGTTGCCGAAGCCGAAGACGCCGCCGTCGGCCCCCGCCAGCAGGTAGCCGCCGGCGTCGGGGGTGGCGGCGATGCCGGTCACCGGCGCCGCCAGGGCCAGGCCCGCCGCCGAGCCGTGGTTCGGCGCGTCCCCGAACGCGAACACGCGGCCGTCGGCGCCGGCCAGCCAGTAGCCGTGGCCCGAGGGCGTCGGGGTCATGGCCGTCACCGCCGGGGGCGGGCGCGACGCCGCGGGGGAGCCGAGGAAGCGGGCGTCCCCGAAGGTGAAGATCCCGCCGTCCCCCGCCACCAGCCAGTACCCCTGGCCCGACGGGGTGGGCGCCATGGCCACGATCGGGCGCACCAGGTGCAGCGAGCCGGTCGACCCGAAGAAGGCGGCGTCCCCGAACGTGAAGATGCCCCCGTCCGACGCCACCAGCCAGTAGCCGCGGCCCGTCGGCGTGGCCGCCATGCCGACGATCGGCTGGTTGAGACGGATGCCGCCCGTCGAGCCGAGGAAGGCGGCGTCACCGAAGCTGAAGATGCCGCCGTCGGTGGCCACCAGCCAGTAGCCGCGGCCGGTGGGCGTGGCGGTCATCCCGACCACGGGCCGGCTGAGGCGCAGTCCCGCCGCCGATCCGTAGAACGGGGCCGCCCCCTGGGTGGTCACCCCCCCGTTGGCGCCCGCCAGCCAGTACCCCGGCGAGGTCCACGCCACCGAGGACACGTCACGCGGCGACGGGCCCGGCGCGCCCCGCGCCGACCACGCCGCCGTGACGGCGAGCAGCGGTACGGCGAGCACGGCTCCGAGGAGCCGGTTGCGGTGGGCGACCTGCCGTGCGATCCGCCGTGCCACCGGCCCCCGCCTTCCCCTGTCACACTTTCGCGGCTGCTCACAAGGTAACGGGCTGACCGCGGAGGAAAGGGTCATGGCCGACATCACCGTCTACGGCGCACCGTGGTGCCCGGACTGCAAGCGGGCCAAGGCCTTCCTGGCCGCCCACCGCATCGCCTACGACTGGATCGACGTCGACCAGGACGAGCGGGGCCTCGAGCACATCCAGGACCTGCAGAGCGGGGGACGGACCATCCCCACCGTGGAGTTTGCCGACGGCTCCCATCTGGTCGAGCCGTCCGACGACGAGCTGGCGGCCCGGCTCGGCATCCAGGTGGCCGCCGACCGCGACGCCTACGACGTGGTGATCGTCGGGGGCGGCCCCGCCGGCCTGTCGGCGTCGATCTACGCGGCGCGCGAGGGCATCGACGCCGTCGTCATCGACGCCGGCGGCCTGGGCGGCAACGCCGGGGTGACCGAGCGCATCGACAACTACCCCGGCTTCCCCGACGGGATCGGCGGGGGTGAGCTGATGGACCGCTTCGTCTCCCAGGCCCGCCGCTACGGCGTGGAGCTGGTGGCCGGGGCGCGGGTGAAGTCGCTCGGGCGGGAGGGGCCGGACATGCGGGTGACGCTGGCCTCGGGCCAGGAGATCGCCGCCCACGCCGTACTGGTGGGCACCGGCTCGACCTACCGCCGGCTCGGCGTCCCGGGCGAGGACGAGCTCATCGGCGCCGGCGTGCACTTCTGCGCCACCTGCGACGGCCCGTTCTACAAGGGGGCCGACGAGCTGCTCGTCGTCGGCGGGGGCAACGCCGCCCTGGAGGAGGGCGTGTTCCTGTCGCAGTTCGCCCGGAAGATCCGCATCGCCCAGGTTCTGCCGGAGCTCACCGGCTCCAAGCTGCTGCAGGACCGGGTGCGCGACCACCCCCAGTTCGACGTCAACACCAACACGACCATCGAGGAGCTCAAGGGCAAGGGAAAGGTGGAGGAGGTGGTGGCGCGCAACAGCGAGACCGGGGAGGAGTACCACTGGCACCCGGCCGGCGTCTTCGTGTTCATCGGCCTCACCCCGAACTCCGAGGTGCTGGCCGACTCCCTGGAACTGGACAAATGGGGCTTCGTGCCCACCGACGCCGCCTACCGCACGTCGGTCGCGGGCCTGTACGCCGCCGGCGACGTCCGCGCCGGCTCGACCAAGCAGCTGGCCTCCGCCGTCGGTGAGGGGGTGGCGGCGCTGCTGTCGATCCGCACCTACCTCCAGGAGCACCACCACCTGATGAGGGTGGACGTCAATGCCTGATCCAATCCCGCCGGCCCTCCGGTCCGTACATCTGTCGTGAGCACGCAGCCGGGCCTGCCCGCCGAACGCCTCTCCGACGAGGCCCTGCTGGCCGGCCTCGCCGCGGGCGACTCCGACGCGTCGGTGGCGTTCGTGCGCCGCTTCCAATCGCGGGTGTTCGGCCTGGCCCTCACCATCGTTGGCGACGCCGGCGCCGCCGAGGACGTGGCCCAGCGCGCCTTCGTGCAGGCCTGGCGCCACGCCGCCACCTTCGACCCCCGCCGGGGCTCGGCCCGGACCTGGCTCACCACCATCACCCGCAACCTGGCCATCGACTCCCTCCGCGTCCGGCGGGGCGTGCCGGTCGACCCCGAGCAGCTCACCACCCTCGTGGCCCGGCTGTCCGACGGACCGGAGACCCGGGCCGTCGACTCCGACCGCGCCGACCGCCTCCACGCCGCCATCCGCCGCCTGCCCACCGAGCAGGCCCGGGCCGTGGTGATGGCCTCGCTCTACGGCATGACGTGCACCGAGGTCGCCGCCGTCGAGGGCGCCCCCGTCGGCACGGTCAAGACCCGCATCCACGCCGCCATGCGCAAGCTGCGCGCCGCTCTCGTCGACCTCGATCCCGAGCTGGGCCGGGCCTATCCATGACCTCCGACCACGCCCCCCGCCCGGCCATGACCTGCGCCGAGGCCCGGACCGTGCTCCCCGAGCTCGGCCTCGACATCCTGCCCGGGGACGTGCGGGCCGCCGCCCTCACCCACGTCGAGGAGTGCGCCGTCTGCCAGGCGGACCTGGCCGGGCTGGTCGCCGTCGGCGACGCCCTCGTCTCGCTCGCCCCGGCGGTGGAGCCGCCGGCGGGCTTCGAGCAGCGGGTCCTGTCCGCTCTGCCCGCCCCGGCCGGCCGCCGCACCCGGCGGGTCTGGCTGGCGGCGGCGGCCGCCGTGGCGCTGCTGGCGGCCGGCTTCGGGGGCTGGGCCCTGGGTCCGGCCTCCGCCCCCAACGGCCACCCGGCCCCGGTGGCGGCCACCGGCCCGCTCGTGGAGGCCACCCTGACCGCCCACGGGACCACGGTCGGGCGGGTCTACGCCTACTGGGACAACCCGGGGTGGGTGTACATGACCGTCGACCAGCCCGGGCTGACCGGCCGGGTCACCTGCGAGCTGGTCCGGGCCAACGGGGCCACCACCGACATCGGCTGGTTCATGGTCGACAACGGCAGCGGGTTCTGGGGCGCCCCCGTGCCCTTCGACCCCTCGACCGTCCGCCAGGCCCGGCTCCTCGACGCCCACGGGAACGTGGTCGCCACCGCCCGCCTCTAGGCGGGGGACGATTCAGTCGTAGCCCGCCTCCTCCACCAGGGGCAGGCGCAGCCACGAGATCATCTGGCGCAGCTGCTGGTAGGCCGCCAGGCGGGCCTCCTCCGAGCCCGCCTCCTCGGCGTTGTCGACCACCGCCCACAGCCGGTGGACCATGGACGGCCCCAGCTCCAGCAGCCCCCCGCTCCCCCCGGTGGCCCACCGGGCCAGCACGTAGCGGACCAGGGCCCCTTCGGGGATGTCCAGGTTCCGGGCCAGGTTGCGGATCGTCACGAGGGGGTCGACCCGGGCGTAGAGGGCCACCTCGGCCTTGAAGTTGGCGTCCGGGTCGTCGGCCGCCCACGGGCCGTCCCAGGGCTCGAGGGCCACCACGGGGGGCGGAGGCTCCCCGGCTCCGGCGGTCACGGCCGCCGAAGCTAGCGGCGCAGGTGGCCGGGATGGCCGGTCCCGGGCGGGCCCTTAGGCTCGGGGTCGGAGGCGTCGGAAAGAGGAGAGCGCATGGAGTACCGCCGGTTGGGGCGGGCCGGCCTCAAGGTCAGCGTGCTGTCGTTCGGGTCGTGGGTGACCTTCGGGCCCCAGCTCGACGAGGGCCTGGCGGCGGAGTGCCTGGCGGCGGCCTACGAGGCCGGGGTGAACTTCTTCGACAACGCCGAGTCCTACTCGGGCGGGAAGTCGGAACAGATCATGGGCCGGGCCATCGCCAAGCTGGGCTGGCCCCGGCACAGCTACGTCGTGTCCACCAAGCTGTTCTGGGGACTGCACGACCTGCCGAACATGTCGAACACCCTCAACCGCAAGTACCTCCTCCAGGCCATCGACGGCTCGCTCGATCGCATGGGTCTCGACTTCGTCGACCTCCTCTTCTGCCACCGCCCCGACCCCGAGACGCCGGTGGAGGAGACGGTCGAGGCCATGTCCGACATCATCGAGCGGGGCCAGGCCCTCTACTGGGGCACGTCGGAGTGGTCGGCGCTGCAGATCAGGAAGGCGTGGGACTACGCCGACCGCCACAGCCTGCGCCGGCCGACGATGGAGCAGCCGCAGTACAACCTGCTCGTCCGGGACAACGTCGAAAAGCAGCTGGCGCCCCTGTGCGAGGAGATCGGCCTCGGCCTCACCGTCTGGAGCCCGCTGGCGTCGGGTCTTCTGACCGGCAAGTACCGGGACGGGATCCCGGAGGGGAGCCGGGCGGCCCTGCCCGGCTACGAGTGGCTGCAGGGGATGGTCACCGACGCCGGCAGCGGGGAGAAGGTGCAGCGG
>DASUHN010000020.1 GCA_036273495.1 Acidimicrobiales bacterium
CACCGACGAGGGACCGGACGGCCAGCAGCGCCGGCCACGCCCGCGCCGGCACCACGGGCTTGGCCCGGGCGACGGACCTCCTCAGCCATCGGGGCAGGCGCACACCACCAAGCGTGGCACCTCCCCACCGCCGTGCGCGCCTTCCCGCCCCCGCCGACACGATGCCTCGATATAACGGATACGCTATGATGCAGCAGGTGAACGAGACGGGACGCATGCTGCGTGACGCCAGGCTGAAGCGCGGCTGGTCCCAGGCCCGGCTCGGGAGGAGCACCGGGTTGGCGCAGTCGGTCATCTCGGCGTACGAGTCCGGGGCGCGGGAGCCCTCGGTCTCGGCAATGCGCAAGCTGGCCCGGGCAATGGGCATGGACCTGGCCCTCGTCCCGCGGCTGTACCCAGGGCCCGACCCGCGGACGAGTGCCCACCAGTTGGAGCAGGTCCTGGAGCTGGCCGAGGCCATGCGCCTCGCTCCGCGAAGAGCCCACCTGCGCTACCCGGTCCTGGGCCGACCCGAGTGACGATCCTCGGTGACAAGCTCCTCGCGCTTCACCGGGCCCTGGATGACCACGGCATCCCGCACGCCATCGGAGGTGCGATAGCCCTCGCTTATGCCGTCAACCAGGCCCGGGCTACACACGACATCGACATCAACGTCTTTGTCAGGCCAGACCAGGCGGACCGGGTCCTCCAGGCCTTGCCAGCCGGTGTCCGGGTCCGACCCACCGATCTCGACGTGCTACGCCGCGATGGCCAAGCTCGCCTGTGGTGGGACGACACCCCCGTCGACCTGTTCCTGTCGACGGTGGAGCTACATGACGTCGCGGCGGGCAGGACGCGCTCGGTGCCCTTCGAGGAGGGCTCCCTCCCCATTCTGTCGCCCACCGATCTTGCCGTTTGCAAGGCGATGTACGGGCGGACCAAGGACTGGGCGGACATCGAGGCAATGCGCGACGCCGCGACTGTGGATGCCGCCGACGCGCTCCGATGGGTGGCCGGGATGCTGACGCCCGAGCACCCCAACTATCAACGCCTGAACGAAATCCTCTCGTCTCCTCCGACCTCCGACGAGGGTGATCGTCTGCCGGAGGCCATGCGGCCGGCGCGAGGCCTCAGAGCGCGGCCGGGTCCACCTCGTCCCGGGGCTTGTTGAGGGTCAGCACGAGGTCGGCCACCAGCCCCAACAGACCGAGGGCCACGCCGACGAGAAGCAGGACGATCGTGTCGGCGGCCACGTGGAAGCTGTTCGCCACCAGGTCGTAGGCCAGCTTGCCCACGCCGGCCACCAGCAACAGAAGGCTGGGCGGCATGAACACGCGGAGTGGGTTGTAGACGAGCACCATCCTCACGATCTGGAGGAGGTACCGCCGGGTGTCAACCCACCAGTGGAACTTCGAGCGACCGGCGCGGGGGAAGTAGTCGATGGGCACGTACCGGACGGAGTAACCGTTGGCCAGGAAGGCCATGGTGATCGTCGTCACGCACGAGAAGCCCCGGGGCAGCAGGTAGAGGTACTGCAGGGCCACGTCCCGGCGGAAGACCCGCAGGCCGGAGTTCAGGTCCGGGATGCGCGTGTCGGTCAGGTACGAGGCCAGGCGCCGCAGCAGCCACTTGGCCGGGACCCGGGCCGCCCGCTTCGTGCCCTGCTCGGTGCGGCGGGCCCCGACGACCTGGTCGAAGCCCTGGTCCAGCTCCTTGACCAGACTGGGGATCTCGTCGTTGGGATAGCTCATGTCGACATCGGTCCACGCCACGAGCCGGCCGCGCGCCGCCCGGGTCCCGACCTTGCGGGCCGAGCCCGATCCCCGGTTGACGGGGAACCGGATCACCTGCACGTCATCGATGGTGGCGATCTCCTGGGCCGACTCGTCGGTCGAGCCGTCGTCGATCAGGATGAGCTCGTAGCTGTAGGGGCTGGCATCCAGCGCCGCTCGGATCCGGTCGACCTCGGCCCGGATGTGGCCCGCCTCGTTGTGCACCGGCAGCACGACCGACACGTCCGGTCGAACAGCGGTGGACGCGCCCGGTGCTGAAGTCCGCTCGCCCGAAGCGCTCACCCGGGGCAAGGTTAGGGGTTGGAGCCCGGTGCCAGACTCATCCGCGTGACGACCGAGAGCGTTCGGGTCCGCGCCGCCGGGCGGGAGGACGCCGGCGGCATCCGTGAGCTGCTCGGGCTGTCGTTCTCCGGGAACCCCAAGGCCCGGGCCGACGTGATGGACTGGCAGTACTGGGACAACCCGTTCGGCGCGGCCCGGTCCTGGGTGGCCGAGGCCGAGGGGCGGATCGTGGCCCACTACGCCGGCATCTGCCTGCCCGGGGTGCTGGAGGGCAGGCCGGCGACCCTGGCCATGGGCGTCGACGCCGCCACCGATCCCGGGTGGCGGGGATTGGGGCTGTTCGAGCAGCTGGCCCGGGCGGTGTACCTGGACTGCGGGCAGGCGGGCATGCCGGTCACCTACTGCCTTCCGAATCCCAACTCCCTCCGCGGCTTCCAGAAGGCGGGTGGCCGGGACGTCGGACGGGCCCGCGTCCTGGTCGCGCCGCTCGACGACGCCTGGTTCGGACAACGGATCCGGATGCCCCGGCCCGGGGCCGGCACCGTCGCCCGGGCGGTGTTCCGCCGGCCCCGGGCGGTCGAAGCCCAGGTCGTCGGCGCTCCCCCGGCGGGCCTGGACGAGCTCTGGGGGGCGGTCGCGGGGAGGTGGCAGTTCGGCGTGGCGCGGAGCGCCGACTGGTGGCGGTGGCGGTACTCGCAGCGCCCCGAGCGGCCCTACCTGTTTGCCGAGCTGCGCCGTGCCGGCCGGCTGGTGGCCGCGGCGGCCGCCATGGTGCGCGAGGAC
>DASUHN010000021.1 GCA_036273495.1 Acidimicrobiales bacterium
GGCCCCGAGTTGCGCCGGGCTGACCCGGGGGGCGATGCGGCGCCGGGCGGCGGCCAGGGCCTCGTCGACGGCGGCCACGTCAGCCGCCGCCCGACGGGTGCAGGACGCGGACCGATGCCACTGGCTCTCCGGTCTCCTCGACCCACTGGCGGTCGAGCAGCCTGGCCCCGGTCTCGTAGTAGAAGCCCATCGAACTGAGGGGCGGAGAATAGGCATGCACGCTCACGGCCGGAAACGGTCCCCGGGAGAAGACGTCCTGACCATCCCCCCGACCGCCACCCGGTCTCCCGCGGCCGGCGTAGCAGCCGTTAGTCAATAAATCTGATCGAACGAGTCGGTATTCGTTCCCAAATCCAGCCGGCACCGCCCTGGTATAAACCGGTTCCGCAGTCAGGAGGTGGCCGGTGAGAGCGGTGCGGGTCCTTCGGCACGGCGCGCCGAGCGAGGTCATCGAGGTCCAGGAGATCCCGGTACCCGATGTCGACGCCGGCGGGGTGCGGGTCGCCGTGGCGGCGGCGGCGCTCAACTTCGGGGACATCGCCCGGTGCCGGGGGGGTGTGGCCAGCGTCATGGCCCAGCCGCCGTTCACCCTCGGCATGGAGGTCTGCGGCGTGGTGGAGGCGGCGGGGGCCGGCGCCGAGCAGTGGCTGGGCCGGCGCGTGGTGGCCATGTGCAACCAGTCCTTCGGCGGGATGGCCGACAGCGCCCTGGCCCCGATCAACGGGGTGTTCGAGGCCCCGCCGGAGCTGGACGACGTCGCGGCCGGGGCGTTCCTGCTCCCGTTCCACACCACCTATCTGGCTCTCCACACGCGCGCCCGGCTGCAGCCGGGCGAGACGGTGCTGGTGGTGGGAGGCGCCAGCGCCCTGGGTACGGCCGCCATCCAGCTCGCCACCGCGGCGGGGGGCCGGGTCATCGCCGTGGCGGGAGGCACGGAGAAGGTGGCCCTGTGCGAGAAGCTGGGCGCGGAGGCGGCCATCGACCACACAGCCGAGGACGTGTTCGACCGGGTGATGGCCCTGACGGCTGACAGGGGCGCCGACGTGGTGGTGGACTTCGTCGGCGGCACCGGCACGGAGGCCCTGTGGACGTGTGTGGCCTACGAGGGCCGCTACGTCCCGGTCGGGTTCAACGACGACGCCGAATCCGGGTTCACCGGGCGCCCGCTGCGCAAGGTCTCCATGGGCAACTTCTCGGTGGTGGGGGTCCTGCTCTCCTACAACCCGGAGTCGCGGGTCATGCGGCAGTTCGGGGTGGTCCCGAACCCCCCGGAGCGGGGTGCGGAGGTTCACGCCGCTCTGCGCCGGTTGGTGACCGAGGGCGCCATCCGGCCCTACATCGGACGGCGCATCAGTCTGGGCCAGGTGGCCGGCGCCCTCGAGGACCACGCCGCCCGGCGCACCACCGGGCGCACCGTGGTCGACCTCTCGCTTCCGGCCTGATGGTCCCGACCGACCTTCTGGCCGCCGCGACCGAGCAGACCGGGCTCGAGGACTTCGGGAGCGGGACGTTCCGTGAGGGTCTGGACGTCTACTGCCAGTCGGTGCGATCGGAGGCCCGGCTCAACGAAGTGGGGGAGATGGCGGTGAGCGCCACCGTCGTCTCCAGCCTGGCCAACCGGCTGAAGGTCGTGGACTGGGCGGGGCGCCATCCCGACGTGGCCGGGGAGCCGATCGAGGCCCCCCTCGTCGTGATCGGCATGTTCCGGGCCGGCACCACCCTGCTCAGCAACCTGCTCGACCAGGATCCCGCCAACCGGGCCCTGCTCCGCTGGGAGGCGGCCGACAGCGTCCCGCCCCCGGGGCCGGCCGATCACCGCTCGGGACCGCGCGTCGACGCCGCCCGCGCCGGCGCGGCGATGCTCGAGCACCTCAATCCCATGGTCCCGGTCGTCCACCACGAGGAGGTCGACGGCCCGACCGAATGCATCGCGGTGATGAATCAGGAGTTCAAGAGCATGGCCCTGGAGGCCATCAGCAACGTTCCGACCTACGGGCGCTGGCTCCTCGGCATCGACCAGCGCTCGGCCTACGAGTACCACCGCCTGGTCCTCCAGGTGCTGCAGAACGGCGGGGTCCGGGGCCGCTGGACCCTGAAGAGCCCTCACCATGCCACCGCGCTCGAGGCCCTCACCGCCGTGTACCCCGACGCCACGCTGGTCCTGCTGCACCGGGACCCCGTGATCCTGTGCGCCTCCGTATGCAGCCTGATCTACACGCTGTCGAGCACGTTCAGCGACGCCGATCACCGGGCCTACATCGCCCGCCACTGGACCGACATGCTGGAGACGTCGATCGAGCGGGTGGAGGCCTTCCGCCACGCCCACCCCGAGCATCCGATCCTCGATGTGCAGTACGACGACCTGGTGAACTCCCCTGTCGACACGGTGGCGGGCATCTACCGGGCAGCGGGAGACACGCTGGCGGATGAGGCCGCCGCCGCCATGCAGTCGTACGTGGCCGCCAACCGGAAGGGCCGGTTCGGTGAGCACCGCTACGACCTGGCCGACTTCGGCCTGGACCGGGACGAGGTGGCGGAGCGCTTCTCCGGTTACGTCGACCGCTACGCGATAGCGACCCGGGTCTAGGGCGGGACATCCGATGGCCCGGGTGCACTACGCCGCCAGCGTCCACGACCAGGCCGAGGTCGAGGCCGTCCTCGAGGTGCTCAACGACCCCCAGGGCCTCTGGGTCGGCCGGCGGGTCAACGCCATGGAGCGCCAGGTGGCGACGCTGTTCGGGAAGTCGGGGGCGGTCATGTGCAACTCCGGGTCGTCGGGCCTCTACCTGGCGGTGGAGCTGCTGGGGCTGCAACCGGGCCAGGAGGTCGTCACGGCGGGGCTCACCTTCTCGACCGACGTGGCCCCGCTGGTCCGGGCCGGCCTGGTGCCGGTGCTGGTGGACGTGGAGGTGGACACCTTCAATGCCGACGCCGGCGCCATCGAGGAGCTGATCACACCGGCCACAGGCGCCATCCTGCTGCCGAACCTGATCGGCAACACCCCCGACTGGGACGCGGTGCGTGCCATCGCCGACCGTCACGGTCTCCGGGTGGTCGAGGACTCCTGCGACGCCCTCGGCCCGTTGTTGCGGGGCACCCCCACCGGCACGAGGTCGGACTTCACCGTGACGAGCTTCGCGTCCTCCCACATCATCACGTGCGCAGGCGGTGGCGGCATGGTGATGATGGACGACGACGACGCCCGGGACCGTGCCCTCCTCCTCCGCCGCTGGGGCCGGCGCTCGGAGCTGGTGTTCTTCGGCTCCCGCCGCCGGGACCGCACCTTCTGGGAGGACCTCGACGGCATCCACTACGACAACCAGTTCATCTTCGACGAGCTGGGCTGGAACTTCGAGCCCTCCGAGCTGGGAGCGGCGTTCGGCCTCGAGCAGCTCAAGAAGCTGCCGGCCAACCGGGCCCGGCGCCAGCGGAACTTCGAGCTGTACACGGAGTGGTTCTCGCAGCGCGCCGAGCTCTTCGAGGCCCCGCGGCAGCAGGAAGGCCTGGACACGGCGTGGCTGTGCTACCCGGTCCTGATCCGGCCCGGCGCCGGCTTCTCCCGGGCCGCGGTCCAGGAGTACCTCGACGGACACGAGGTCGATACGCGCACGGTGTGGACCGGCAACGTGGCCCGCCAGCCGATGCTGCGCGGGGTACCGGTGCGCCTCCCCGAATCCGGCCTGCCCAACGCCGACGCCGTGATGGAGCGGGGCTTCCTGCTCCCCTGCAATCACGGCATGGGGGATGGGGACGTGGCCTTCGTACTGGACCAGCTCGAGGGGTTCCTCAAGAGACGGTGAGGCGGGGTCCGATCAGCTCGGCCATGTTCCCGGCGTAGAACCGGGCCCGGTCGGCGGTCGACACACCGTCGAGCTCGGCCTCGAACTTGGCCAGCGGGTCCCGGCCGCCCTCCGGGTGCGGGTAGTCGGTCGAGAACATGAACAGGTCGGCCCCGGCCTGCTCGGCCATCCAGCCCACCGGCTCCCCGGGGAACGGGGTGAACTTGAGGTGCCGCCGGACGTATTCGGAGGGCTCGGCGGCCAGGCGCTGGAGGGGCTCCTCGGTCCGGCGGAAGGCGCGCCGCGCGTAGTCGAGGTGGTGCATCCAGGAGACCACCCAGCCCGCCCCCTGCTCGATGCAGCCACCCCGGAGCCGAGGGAAGCGGTCGAACAGCCCGTCGAGGATCAGCGTGCCGAGGAACAGGGCCGGAGAGTGGTAGATGGCCAGGTAGTCCTTGGACCGGATGTTCTCCCCGCCGCCGAGGTGGTCGGTGACCGGCATGGCGTTGTTGTGGAAGGCCCGGTCGAGGAGCCGCCCACCCCCTCCGACGTGCAGGACGAACGGGATGTCCGAGCGCTGCAAGAGTTCCCAGAACCCGTCGAGATCCGGATGGGTCGGGGCCCGCTCCCCGGCGGCGGTGGAGGGAACCATGACCGCGGCGCAGCCGGCGGCTATGGCCTCGGCGGCCGCGTCCACGGCTCGACCGGGGTCGACCAGGGAGACGTAGGCGACGGGGAGAAGACGGCGGTCCCCGGCACAGAACGCCGCCATGGCCTTGTTCTGGGCCCGGCACCCGGCGTACAGGAGGTCCAGGTCGTGGGCCAGCTGGCCCGGGTCGTCGTAGCGCGTGGGGCTCCGGGGCAGGCTGAACATGGCCGTGGCGAAGGTGGCGAACACGAGCTGGGCCTCGAAGCCCAGGAGGTCGAGCACCCGGCTGCGCTCGGCCGGGTCGAAGCCCCCCATCGCCATCCAGCCCTTGTCCTTCATCATGCGGTCCTCGGCCTCGGCCGCGGCCGCCCGGTCGGCGCCCCGGCGCTCGGCTCGGCGCACCGCCTCCTCGAGGACGGGGCCGAGGGCGTCCATCCCCCGCCTCCGCAGCCGGTCCCGCTCCCCCGGATCCATGAAGTCGTCCAGGAAGTCGGCCAGCTCCATGACGTGGCTGTCCGCGTCGAGGATCACCCGGTCTGCGGCGTAGGTCATCGTTGTCTCCCCCTCGTCCCCCGGCGGGGTGACAATATGTCACCCCCCCCGGACGGATGCAAGGGGTAGGGGACCGGCAGCGCCTCCGAGCCCGGGCCCGCCGCCGATGAGCGCACCCAGCTGATCGACCTCACCTCCGGCCCGGCTCCGTCGACGGAGCCCGGGTCGACCGAGTCCAGCCCCGTCGACGGCCCGGTGGCGTCCTCGGCCTGATGCGCTGGAGGTCGGTCGGCGTCGCCACGCTGGCGGCGATCGTCCTGGCGGCCACGGCGGCGCTGACCGTGCGGGCCACCAGCCCGGCGGGGGCCGCTTCGCCTGCGATCCGGGCCGCCGCCTATTTCCTTGCCCGCTACGACACCGGGGCGGGCCAGGTCGTCCGGCGCGACCAGGGCGGCGACACGGTGAGCGAGGGCCAGGCCTACGCCCTGCTGCTGGCGGTGGCGGCGGGAGATCAGGCCGGCTTTGCCCGGACGTGGCAGTGGACCAGAGCGCACCTCATCCAACCGGACGGGCTGATGGCGTGGCGGTGGAGCGCGGGCCGGGTCAGCGATGGCCGCCGGTCCCCCCGTCCGGATCGATCCCAGCTACGACGCGCCGGTCGACTTTGCCGCTCTGGCCGCCGCCTTTCCGTCCGGAGGGAAGTGGTCCCAGGTGGCTGCCGGCGGGCGTCGGGACGTCGGCGAGCTGCTGGGGGGCGGGCACCTGCCCTCGGACTGGGCGGTCGTGGGACCGGACGGAGCGGCCCACCCCACGTCGGCGCCCGCCGACGACGGTGGCGCGGTCCGCTACGGGTTCGACGCCGTCCGGGTCCCGGTCCGCCAGGCCGCCTCCTGCGACAAGCGCGACCGGGCCCTGGCCGCCGGGATGTGGGGAGTGCTCAGCGGCCCCGTGGCCCGCCACCAGCCGCTCGTGAACCTGGACCTCGGCGGGTCCCCCGGCTCCGGCGCGGCGCACAGCCCGGTCGGCCTGGTCGGCCTGGTCGGAGCGGCGGCGGCGGCGCGGGCGGCGGGGCGGGGGGACGTGGCCGGCCGGCTCCTCGACCGGGCCCAGGCTCTCAACGCCGGCCAGCCCACGTACTACGGCTCGGCCTGGGTGGCCCTGGGCCGGGTGCTGCTCCAGACCGGGCTGCTCGGTGGGTGTGGGGCGGGAGCCTGAGCCTCCCGGTCAACCTCGATTCGGGCGCGTCGACCGCCGGGGCCCCGAGCCGGGGGTGGTTCCGGCAGCGTCGCCTCCGGTCTCGGCCGGGGCCGCCGCCACCTCGGCGGGGGCGGGCACCGGGCCGTTGCCCGCGGGCAGGCCGGACTGGACCCGGTTGAGCATGCTCATCCCGGCGGTCAGCAGGCCGCCGAGCATCTGATTGAGCCCCTCGGCGCCGTTCAGCACGGTGAGGTTGGAGCTGGCGAGTGACTCGGCGGCAGCGTGCACCACGTCGGGCAGCTGCTCGACCAGCTGCTGGGCGATGAGGGCGTCGCGGTGCTGGGCCATGGCGTTGGCCTTGGCCGTGAGGGCGTCCCCCTCGGCCTGCCCCCGGATCCGTATCGACTCGGCCTCGGCCTCGGCCACGGCGATCCGGGCCGCCTTGTCGGCGTCGGCCCGGGTGCGGGTGGCGTAGGCGTCGGCGTCGGCCTCGGCGTAGCGGGTGGCGCGCAGGGCGGCCTGCTGGCGCTCGGCTTCGAGCTTCTGGTTGGAGGTCTGGGCCCGGATCACCTCCTGCTGGGCCCGGGCCTCCGCCAGCGGCCCGGCCTGGGCCGCAGTCTGCTTGGCGGTCTCGATGTCGGCGGTGGCCTGGGCCTGCCGCTTGGACGAAGCGGCCGTGTTCTCGGCGTTCACCGCTGCGGCCTCCTGCTCGGCCAGGGTGGCCTGCTGGTTCTGCTGGGCGGCAGCCACGCGTGCCGCCGCCTCGACAGCGGCCTGGTGGGGGGCAGCCAGGTTGGCGATGTAACCGGTCGGATCGTCGATCGTCTGGATCTGGAAGCTGTCGACGATCAGACCGAGCTTCTCGCACTCGGAGGCCGACGACTCCTTCACGGCCGAGACCAGCTTGTCGCGCTCGCGGATGATGTCCTCGATCGTCATCTGGCCCACGATCTGGCGGAGGTGGCCGGCGAAGATCCGTCCCACCTGCGTGTCCATCTGGTCCTGCTGGTCCAAGAAGCGCTGGGCGGCGGCGGCGATCAGCTCGGGCTGTGGTCCCACCTTGAACACCGCCACCGCCTGGACCCTGAGCGGGATGCCCTGCGTCGACACGCAGTCCTCGGCCAGCTCGGCCTCGTGGAGGGACATGTCCAGGAAGTAGGCCCGCTTGAACGCAGGGACCACGAAAGACCCCTGACCCACGACGATCTTGAAACCCGGGCCCTCGGGCCCACCGTGGCGCCGACCGGCGATCAGCAACGCCTCGTTGGGCTGGGGGATGCGGAAGAAGAACATCGCTGGCTCCCTTCTCTGCTCGGAGGCGGTTAGAGGGGCGTGACCTGCACGGACTGCGGGGACAGCTCCTCGACGACGGTCACCTGGGTCCCGCTGGCGATCTCGGTCTCGTCGGAGGCGCGGGCGGAGAAGGCCTCGGTCGTCCCCCGCACGGAGATCCGGACCTCACCGATGCCGCCCGCCGGGATGGTGGCGGTCACGACGCCGACCTTCCCGAACAGGGACGGTCGCGTCGGGGTCGGGGACTCCTGGGTCCTGATGCGCTTGCGGATCTCGGAGAGAAACCCCATGTGGAACCTCCGGGGTCGTTGCCGGACAGACCATATGGTGGACCTTCCCGGCGCTCAACTCCCGGCGGCCGATGCCGACGTATGGGGGATGGTGAACCGGCTGCCGGCCGAGGGCGACGCGGCGCGGACCCTCCTGTTCGCCGGCGGCCCCCACCACGTGGTCGGGGACCACCCGGCCCGGGGCGGGGGTCTGCTGAGGGCCAGGCTGCCCGACTGGATCTGTTGCGGCGCCGCTGCCCTCGCCTGCCTGGTCGACGCCTTCCTGCCCTGGATGCGCAGCGGCTCCATCGAGCGGAACGGTTACCAGCTCCTGGCATCCGGACAGCACGCCGGCCTGCTGGGCGGGGGCGGGGCGCGGGCGCTGACCTTCGCCGCCTACCTGCTCCCCTCGCTGGCCGCCGCCACTCTGGCCGCCCTGTGGGTGGGCCGCCCGGCGGTGGCCCGGGTCCTGGCGGCCCTCACCGGTGCGGTCCTGGCCGTCGGGGCGGTGCTCGCGACCTCAAGGCTTCACAGCGGCCTCCTGTTCGGGCCGTTCCTCGGCCTGGGCCTCGGTGGCCTGACGGTGCTGACCGCCGTCACCCGGGCCTTTACGACAAGGAGTCAACGATGAACTGGCAGCCTCCCTCGGCCACGCCCGAGCCCGATCCCTCTACCCCTTTCGCCCCCTGGGGGACGCCGGGCGCCGGTCCCGCCGCCCGCCCCAAGCGGCGGCTGGCCCGCGCCGCCGTGATCGGTTTGCCGGTCGTCCTGGTCGGCGCCGGCGTGGCGACCAGCCTGAGCCTGGCCAGCGGAGGCGCCTCGCCCGCCAGCACCCCCGACGCCGCCGTCCGGGCCCTGCTCGACTCGGCCCAGCAGGGGGACCTGCTGGGCGTGCTGGAACGCTGGAGCCGTCCGAGCGCGACACCCTGGAGGCCGGCATCACCCAGACCACCAGCC
>DASUHN010000022.1 GCA_036273495.1 Acidimicrobiales bacterium
GCCGGGGAGCCGATCCCGGTGGAGGCGCTGGAGGCGCTGCACTAGGCGTGTCGGATCTGCGGCCCGGCCTCCGGGAGAAGGCGGCCGAGCTGCTGGAGCGGCACTGGCACGAGGCGGGCTTCACCGTCCCCCATCCGCAGATCTACCCGTGGCGGTGGCTGTGGGACTCGTGCTTCCACAGCCTGGTGTGGCTCGAGCTGGGAGACGAGCGGGCGCTGACCGAGCTCGAATCGGTGTTCCGCTGGCAGCACGCCGACGGCTTCGTCCCCCACATCGGCTACGAGGGAGGCAGCGCCGACCACGCCTTCTGGGGCCGCTCGGACGCCTCGACCCTCACCCAGCCCCCGATGTACGGCCACGCCGTGGCCGCCCTGCGCGCCGGCGGGGTCGACGTGCCGGCGGAGCTGGCCGAGCGGGCCGCCGCCGGGGTGGAGTGGATCCTGCGCCGCCGGCGGCGGGACGACGGGCGGGTCGTGATCGTGCACCCGTGGGAGTCGGGTTGCGACGACAGCCCGCGGTGGGACGCCTGGTGCCCGGGGCCGGGCTGGGACCGGTCCCGCTGGTACGAGCGCAAGGGGGAGCTGGTGCGGGCCCTGCGCCTCGACGGCCACGGGGCGGCGGTGGGCAGCTCGGAGTTCGAGGTGGACAGCGCCGGCTTCAACGCCCTGGTCGCCTTCAACGCCGCCGCCCTCGGGATCGACCACGGCATCCCGTGGTCGGCGCCGTCCGACCCGGGCTGGGCCCTCACCGTCGACGACCTGCTGGTGACCCTGGCCTGGGACGCCCCCGGCCTGCTGGACCTGGCCCTCGACGCGACCGCGTTCGGGGGTACCTACGGGCCCGCCGGGGTGCGCCGTGACCACCCCGCCTTCGACCCCGACGGCTACTGGCGGGGCGCGGCCTGGCCCCACCTCACCTATCTGCTGTGGCTGGCGGCCCGGCGGGCGGGGCGCACCGACGTGGCCCACGGCCTGGCCGACGCCGCCGTCCGGGGTGTGGTCCGGTCGGGCTGGGCCGAGCACTGGAACCCCGACACCGGGGAGGGGGGCGGGGCCCGCCCCCACTCCTGGTCGACGGTGGTCCTGCCGATGGCCGCTGACCTCTAGCCCGGCCGCCCCGGCGGCGGGCGTCTACTTCTCGTAGAGCAGGACGCCGCGGATGTTCTTGGCGTCGCGCATGTCCTGGTAGCCCTGGTTGATGTCCTCGAGGTCGTAGGTGCGGGTGACCATCCCGTCCAGATCGAGCTGGCCGTCCCGGTACAGCTCGCAGAGCTTCGGGATGTCGTAGCGGATGTTGGCCGACCCGAAGATCGTCCCCACGACCTTCTTCTCCATGAGCGTGAGGTCCATCAGGTTCATGGTCACGTCCATCTCGAAGGCGGGATGGATGTTGGTCACCACGACCGTGCCCCGCTTGGCCGCCAGCTGCAGGATCGAGGCCATCATGCTCCCCTGCCCGAGGCCCATGGCGCAGATCACCTTGTCGGCCATCCGCCCCCAGGTGACGTCGTTGACCAGCCCGAAGGCCTCCTCGACGCTCGAGGCCACGTGGGTGGCCCCGAACTTCTGGGCCTGCTCCCGCTTGAACTCCGAGGGGTCGATGGCGAAGATGCGGTGGGCCCCGGCCAGCTTGGCGCCCTGGATGGCGCCGGTGCCGATGCCGCCGACGCCGATCACGACCACGTTGTCACCGGGGTGCACGTCGGCGGCGTAGACGGCGGAGCCCCAGCCCGTCGTGACGCCGCAGCCGATCAGGCACGCCTTGTCGAGGGGGATGTCCTCGGGGACCTTCACGCACGAGGCCACGTTGGCCACCGTGTGCTTTCCGAAGGTCCCGAGCAGCACCATGGTCTTGAGGTCCTGGCCCCGGGCGTGGTGGCGGGACGTCCCGTCCGCCTGGAGCCCGCCCAGCAGGGTGGCCCCGGTGTCACAGAGGTTGGAGTGACCCGTGGCGCACGAGGCGCACTTGCCGCAGGCGGGGATGAACCCGAACACCACGTGGTCACCGGGCTTGAGCTCGGTGCACCCGGGCCCCACCTCCTCGACGATCCCCGCCCCCTCGTGGCCCCCGATGATCGGGCGCTCCATGGGCAGGTCACCCGTGAGCAGGTGCTCGTCCGAGTGGCACATCCCCGAGGCGGTCAGGCGGACCAGCACCTCGTCGGGGTTCTTGGGGGAGTCGAGCTCGATCTCCTCGACGCTCCACTCCTTCTCGTCCGGCCAGAGCACTGCCGCCTGGGTCTTCAATTCCCGGTCCTCCCCTTCGGATGCCTGTTCACATGCCTCTTCACATGTCTGTAGAGCGTCGATCATACGGCCGGTTGGTGGCCGCTCCCACCGGGAGGTCCGCCCCTCGGCCGGCCCCGTCGGTCGGGTCAGTCGGTCGGGTCAGTCCGGGCGCAGGGCCCGGGCCGCCACCACCGGGTTGTAGTACTCCCGCTGGTGGCAGATCACGCCGTCGCGGAACTGGACCACCCCGATGTAGGAGTTGGCGTAGGCCCGGCCCGTCGGGACCACCCGCCCCTCGCTCGTGTACTCGAGGACCAGGGTGTCGGGATCGGCGCACTCGATGACCCGGTGGATGTCCAGCCGGAACGAGAAGGTCTCCAGAGCGGGGCCGACGTGGGCCCGGATGGCCTCCTTGCCCTCGAGGCGGACCGGCGGGTCGGCGTAGGGCAGCTCGAGGACCATGTCCTCGGTGCAGTACTCGAGCTGGCCCGAGACGTCCCCCCGGCCGACGGCGGCGAAGGACCGCTCCACCAGCTCCCGGTTGCGCCGGCGCCGCTCCTCGTCGCTCACGGCCCCACCGTACGACGGACGCGGTACACGGGATCGGAGCGGTCGCGGGCGGGCTCGGGGCCGGCGCCCTCCTTCGTCCGGACCACCTCAGCGGGGATGGCCCGGGTCCACTCCCGCACGGCGTGGCGCTCGGCTATCCGCCACATCCCGTCGCGCCGCTCGAAGCGGTCGACATAGCGGAAGCCCGACACGAAGTTGAGGGCGGGGTCGTCGGGCGGGGTGCCCCAGTGATGGGCGTTGCCGTACGTCTCGGAGTAGGCGACGTCACCCTCCACCTCGACCAGGTGGTTGCCGACGAAGTGCATGGTGCCGTCGAAGCGGCGCAGGCCCTCCCCCACCCACCGCACGTAGTCCTCCCGCGTGCCGCTGAAACCGGTGTGGTGGTCGACGCCGTCGGGGTGGTAGCAGTCCCGCACCGCCTCCAGGTCGAGGCGGTCGATCCCCCGGCAGTAGCGGAGCACGGCCTCGTACACGGCCTGCTTGTCGAGGAGCTCCTCGACGGTCATGGACGGCCGCCGGCGGGGCGGGGGCCCCCGACTTGCGGAGGAGCCGGCGCGCACGGGACCCGCCGGGTCAATGTGACGGCCCGCCCAGAGCAGCGATGTCGGCAAAGCCCACGGTGTTCCCCGTCCACGCCGTCGGCCGGGTGGCCATCCACAGCACATGGACGGCCGCCTCTTCCGAGGACATCACCTCCGCCATGCCCTGACCGCCGGTCGCCACGTCCTCCCCCTGGGTCTCGAGCACGTACTGGAAGCCCTCGGTGGCCACGATGCGGTCCACGCGCAGGGTGTTGAACGAGACCCCCTTGCCGCCGACCTCGAATTCCATGTACTCGCTCCAGCGCTCCATGGCCAGCTTGCTCGTGGAGTACAGGCCCAGGTTCGGGGTGAGCGACTGCGACGCGCCGGAGCTGATGTTGATCACGCGACCGTGGCCCCGCTCGAGCATGCCCGGGACGAACCCGTGGCACAGCTGCAGGGGGGCCACCACCTGGATGCGGAAGGCGGTCTGCCACCGCCGCCAGGGCACCTGCATGACCGGGCCGTTCGAGGTGTAGGCGGCGTTGTTGACCAGGACGTCACAACGTCCCTGCCACTCGAGGGTCCGTTCGACGGTCCGCTGGGTGGCGTCGGGGTCGTTGAGGTCGGCCTGCACGCCCAGGGCGTCGACGCCTTCGGCGCCGAGGGCCCCCGCCACCTCGTCGACGGTTCCGGGCAGCCGCCGGTCGGGCGTGTCCTGCCCCGACCGCCCCACCACGACCACGGACGCCCCGGCCCGCCCGAGGGTGAAGGCGGTGGCCCGGCCGATGCCCCGGGTGGCGCCGGTGACGACGACCACGGCGCCGCCGAGATCGGCCTCCCCGGTCATGGACGGCCGCAGGCGGGGCTGGGGCCCCCGCCTTGCGGAGGACCCGGGGCGTAGGGGACCCGGCGGGCCGGAGTCACAACCGCGCCGAGCTGTAGACGACCACCCCGCCGAAGTTCGGCGCCGCCTGGCAGGCCAGGCCCAGCTCGGCGCGCTCCAGCTGCCGCTCCCCCGCCCGCCCCGACAGCTGCAGGTAGCACTCGAGCATCTGGGGCACGCCGTGCATCCTGCCGTTGCCCAGGGCGCCGCCGCCGGAGAGGGCGGGCAGGCCGGTGGCGGTGGAGATCCCGCCGTCGCCTACGAAGCGGTGCGCCTCTCCCCGGGGGCAGTACCCGAGCGCCTCCAGCCACAGATAGACGAGCGGGGAGAAGCCGTCGTAGACCTGCGGGACGTCGATGTCGTCGGGGCCGAGCCCGGTGTTCTCCCACAGGATGGCGGCCACCCGACGGCCCCCCTCCTCCATGTCGTCGAGGGTCCAGTGGTCGATGCTGTTCGGCCCCCGCCACCGCCCCTGGGCGTAGCCGGCCACGTAGACGGGCCGGTGCGGAAGGTCCCGGGCCCGCTCGGCGCTGGTGAGCACGAACGCCCCCACGCCGCTCACCGGGATGTCGCAGTCGAGGATCGAGATCGGCTCGGCGATCATCCGCGCCGAGAGGTAGTCCTCCTCGGTCACCGGCTTGTCGCGCCAGTACGACCAGGGGATGCGGGCCCCGTTGGCGCGGGCCTCGACCACGACCGCCGCCATGTCGGCGCGCGACGCGCCGTACCGCTGCATGTACTCGGTGTAGGCCCGGGCGGCCTGCACGGGGGGCCCCCAGTAGCCCTGGGGCGCCACCCACTGCGCCGCCCCCTCGGCGCCGGTCATCGGGTTCTCGTGGTAACGGCCGGGCGGGTTGTACATGGCCCGGTGCACGAGCACGTAGTCGGCGGCCCCGGTGGCGATGGCGTTGGTGGCCAGGATGACCGAGCCGGGCAGCTGGCCCACGCCCTGGAAGCCGCACAGCCACCGTGGCTGCACCTTCAGGTGCTCGACCAGCCAGTCGGACGTGACGACGTGGGTCCCGTCGACTATCGGGCGGCCCCCGCTGGAGGGGAACAGCGCCCCGGTGGTGAAGCCGTCGATCTGGTCCCGGCGGAGGCCGGCGTCGGCGATCGCCTCGAGGCCGGTCTCGATGGCCAGCGCCCCGAGGGGGACCTCGGTGTAGCGCCGGATCGGGCTGTGGGCAAAGCCCACCACCGCCACCTCACAGGCGGCGGCGTACCGGCCCGCGCTCATCCCGCCGCCGCCAGTCGGAACTGGGGGACGGCCAGACCCTCGGCCACGTCGTCGAAGACCGCCTCCACTCGCGCGTCGAGCCTCAGCCTCTCCGCCGTGCCGTCCACCAGCTGGCCGATCATGCGCAGCCCGGCCTGCTCGTCCAGCTCGACGTCGACCACGACGTACGGGACGTCGGGCCGGAACCCGGGCAGGAAGGCGTCGTGCATCACCGTCCAGGACCGGACCCGTCCCCGGCCGCTGACCGGCTCGGAGCGGAAGGCCCGCTCCGGCGACAGGCAGTTCACGCAGATCACGTCGGGAGGGTGCGCGTACCAGCCGCACGCCGCGCACCGCTGCACGGCCAGCACGTGAGCAGCCGCCGCCCGCCAGAACTCCTCGGACAGCGGGTCCGGCACCGGAAGGGGCTTCCGGACACCCTCGGTGCTCACGCCCGGACCTTACCGTCGCGCCCCGCCCGCCCCGCGCCGGCGCTCACTGCACTCATGGCACTCACTGCAGGGTCTCCCCGGCGTTGACGTCGAGCGACTGGCCGGTCATCCCCGCCGCCAGCTCCGACAGCAGGAACACGGCCACCCGGGCGCACTCCTCGTCGGTCGTCAGGCGCGGAAGGGACACGTCGGACTCCATGCGGGCCAGCTCCTCGTCGAACGACGTGCCCCGCTCCGCCGCCAGGTTGGTCAGGTGGCGCTGCAGGGCCGGGCCCCACATCCGCCCCGGAACCAGGGTGTTGACCCTGATGCCGTACGGACCCAGCTCCCGGGCCAGGACGTGCGCGGCGGTGAGCAGGGCGGCCTTGGACGCCGCGTAAGGACCGCGGCCGGGGAACACCCGCCTCACGATCTGCGAGCCCACCATCACCACCGCTCCCCCACCCCGGGCCCTGAGGGCGGGGACGGCCGCCTTCACCACCCGCAGGGACCCGAACAGGTTGACGTCGAAGGCCTCCCTCCAGTCGTCGACGTCGGCCTCCTCGAGGGTGCGCCCGTAGGCCCGGCTCTGGGCAAAGGCGTTGCACACCACGCCGTCGACGGCTCCGAGCTCTTCCACGGCCCCGGTCACCAGGGCCAGACAGTCGGCGTCAGAGGTCACGTCGCACGTCCGGCGCGCCACGGTCGCGCCCGCGTCCCCGAGCTCGGCCGCCAGCTCGTCGAGGTAGGCCGCGGTCCGGGATCCGAGCATCACGGAGGCGCCGGCGGCAGCGGCGGCGCGTGCGATCTGGGCGCCGAGGCCGGGGCCCACGCCCGCCAGCACCACCACCTTGCCCGCCAGCACCGGCGCCTGCCACGACTGTCGGTCCACGGCCCTCCTCACCCTGTCGGCGGCCTCCAGCTTGTCGCCGCGTTACGGTCCCGGGCGATGGATCTCCGCTTCACCCCCGAGCAGGAGGCGTTCCGGGACGAGGTGCGGGCGTTCCTCGACGCCGAGCTGCCGCCCGATCAGGCCTTCGACCACGAGTTCTGCGAGGACGACGACCGCTGGGCCTTCGCCTTCGAGTTCACCCGCAAGGTGGGGGCCAAGGGCTGGATCGGGCTGACCTGGCCCGTGGAGTACGGGGGCCTGGGCCGCTCGGCCGCGGAGCGGACGATCATGTTCGAGGAGTTCACCTACCGGGACGCCCCGTTGCTCAATGCGATCGGTTGGGGCCTGGCCGCCGGCAGTCTGCTGGTGGGTGGCACGGAAGAGCAGAAGAAGCGGTTCCTGCCGGAGATCGCCCGCTTCGAGCGGTTCTGGGCCGAGGGCCTCACCGAGCCCGACTCGGGATCGGATCTGGCGTCGCTGTCGACCCGCGCCGTGCGCGACGGGGACGAATGGGTCGTCAACGGGCAGAAGACCTACACGACGTGGGGCCACCGCGCCGACGTGCTGTACCTGGCGGCACGCACCGATCCCGACGCCCCCCGCCACAAGGGCATCAGCATCTTCTGCCTCGACCTCGGTCTCCCGGGCATCTCGTTCTCCCCGCTGCACAACCTCGGAGGCGGGCGGCAGAACCACACCTACCTCGACGACGTGCGCGTGCCGGGAGACATGCTGATCGGCCAGGAGGGAGAGGGCTGGAGCTACATCATGAACGCCTTCTACGCCGGCG
>DASUHN010000023.1 GCA_036273495.1 Acidimicrobiales bacterium
CCGGCCCGGTCCGCTTCGACTACAAGCCGGTCGACGCCGGCTTCCTCGTCCAGGCCCCCGACCGCTTCCTGGCCGCCCGCGACAGCTGGCGGGTGGCCACCAGGTCCGAGCCCACCGAGGAGGTGTGGCGGGACATCGAGCTGGCCTGGCGGGTCTGCGCCCACACCAAGTCCAACGCCATCGTCCTGGTGGCCAACGGCCAGGCGGTTGGCATCGGCGCCGGCCAGCAGAACCGGGTGGAGCCGGGCGAGATCGCGGTCCGCAAGGCCGCCGGCCGGGCCAAGGGAGGCGCCGCCGCCTCCGACGCCTTCTTCCCCTTCCCCGACGGCCTGGAGGCGGTGGCCGCCGGCGGCGTGGCCGGCGTCATCCAGCCGGGCGGCTCGCTGCGCGACGACGAGGTCACGGCGGTGGCCGACGACCTGGGCCTGGCCCTGGTCCTCACGGGCGAGAGGCACTTCCGGCATTGAGCGCCGTGCTCATGCCCGGCGGCCCGGTGGCCGACGCCGTCCTCGAGGAGGTGGCCCGCCGGGTCGAGAAGCTGACCGCCGCCGGCAAGACCGTGGGCCTGGCCACCCTCCTGGTGGGCGAGGACTCGGCCAGCGCCGGCTACATCCGCATGAAGCAGGAGAAGGCGGCCGAGCTGGGCATGCTCTCGTTCCACACCCACCTGCCCGCCGACGCCACCCAGGAGCAGGTCGAGGCCGCCGTCCGGGCCTTCAACGAGGACCCGGCCGTCGACGCCATGCTCTTCCAGTACCCGCCGCCCGACCACATCGACTTCGACCGGGCGGTGGCGGCCATCGACCCCGACAAGGACGTCGACGGGATCCACCCCTTCAACATGGGCCGCCTGGCCCTCTCGATGCCGGCCCCGGTGCCGTGCACCCCCGGCGGCATCGAGTCCCTGCTGGCCTATTACAACGTGCCCGTGGCCGGGCGCCACGTGGTCATCCTCGGCCGGGGGGTCACCATCGGCCGGCCTCTGGCCCTGCTCCTGTCCCAGAAGCGGCCCACCGCCAACGCCGCCGTCACCGTGGTCCACACCGGGGTGCCGGACTGGGCCGAGCACACCCGCCGGGCCGACATCCTGGTGGCCGCCGCCGGCGTCCCCGGGATCATCCAGCCCGAGCACGTCCGGCCGGGCAGCGTGGTGGTCGGCGCCGGCGTGCGCTACTCCGGGCGCAAGCTCCTTCCCGACGTCGACGAGTCGGTCGAGGACGTGGCGGGGTGGATCACCCCCCGGGTCGGCGGGGTGGGACCCACCACCGTGGCCATGCTGATGCGCAACGCCGTCGAGGCGGCGGAGCGGCGGCGGTAGCCTGGTCACCCACCGTGACCAGGATCTCCGACCTGCTGGCCGCCGGCCGCACCTTCTCGTTCGAGTTCTTCCCGCCGCGCACCGACGAGGAGCGCCAGCAGCTCGTGCGCACCCTGCGGGACCTCGAGCCCCTCGCCCCTTCGTTCGTCTCGATCACCTACCGGGGCGGGCGCTCCTCCCGGCACCCCACCACCGAGCTGGTGGCCGCCATCCTCCGCACCACCACGCTCGTCCCGATGGCCCACCTGATCTGCGTGGCCCACACCCGCCTCGAGCTGGCCGAGATCCTCGTCGACCTGCGCAAGGCGGGCGTCGAGAACCTGATGGCCCTCGGCGGGGACCCGCCGTCCGACCCCGACGCCGCCGAGGGGGAGCTGGCCCAGGCCATCGAGCTGGTCGAGCTGGCCCGGGCCGTCGGGGGCTTCTCGATCGGCGTGGCCGCCCACCCCATCGGCCACCCCCGCTCCCCGGACCTCACCTCGGACCGGGCCTTCCTGGCCGAGAAGCTGGCGCTGGCCGACTTCGCCGTGACCCAGTTCTTCTTCCACGCCGAGGAGTACCTGGGCCTGGTCGAGGACCTGGGCCGCCTGGGGATGGACAAGCCGGTGATCCCGGGGATCATGCCGGTGACCTCGCTGCGGTCGATCCCGCGGATGGCCGCGATGGGGGCCCCGGTCCCGCCCGAGATGGCGGCCCGCCTCGAGGCCGCCGGTCCCGACCCCGCCGACGTGCGCCGGGCCGGGGTCGAGATCTTCACCGACCTCTGCCAGCGCCTGCTGGCCGAGGGGGCCCCGGGCCTGCACTTCTACACCCTCAACCAGTCCACGGTGACCAGGGAGATCTACGCCGGGCTGGGCCTGGCCACCCGGGGCTAGCCGGGCCGGAGTGAGGCCGGGGTGGGGGGCTGCGGGCCCCCGGTAAAGTCCGCCCCGTGCCGAAGATCCCCGTAGCCAACCCCCTCGTCGAGCTCGACGGGGACGAGATGACGCGCATCATCTGGGCGTTCATCAAGGACAAGCTGGTCCTGGCCTACCTCGACATCGAGCTGCTGTACTTCGACCTCAGCATCGAGCACCGGGACGCCACCGACGACCAGGTGACGATCGACGCCGCCAACGCCATCAGGCAGCACGGGGCCGGGGTGAAGTGCGCCACCATCACCCCCGACGAGGCCCGGGTGGAGGAGTTCGGCCTCAAGCGGATGTGGAAGTCCCCCAACGGGACCATCCGCAACATCCTCGGTGGGGTGGTCTTCCGGGAGCCGATCATCTGTCGCAACATCCCCCGGCTGGTCCCGGGCTGGACCAAGCCGATCGTGATCGGCCGCCACGCCCACGGGGACCAGTACCGGGCCACCGACTTCGTGGTGCCCGGCCCGGGCCGGCTGACCATGACCTTCGTGCCCGAGGACGGGGGCCGGCCCATGGAGTTCGAGGTGGCCAACTACCCGGGCCCGGGCATCGCCATGGGGATGTACAACTACGACGAGTCGATCCGGGACTTCGCCCGGGCCAGCCTCCGCTACGGGCTGGACCGGGGCTACCCGGTCTACCTGTCGACCAAGAACACGATCCTCAAGGCCTACGACGGCCGCTTCAAGGACCTGTTCCAGGAGGTGTTCGAGACCGAGTTCAAGGCCGACTTCGAGGCGGCCGGGCTCACCTACGAGCACCGGCTGATCGACGACATGGTGGCCCAGGCCATGAAGTGGGAGGGCGGCTACGTGTGGGCGGCCAAGAACTACGACGGGGACGTCCAGAGCGACACCGTGGCCCAGGGCTTCGGGTCGCTCGGCCTCATGACCTCGGTGCTCATGACCCCGGACGGCCAGACCTGCGAGGCCGAGGCGGCCCACGGCACCGTGACCCGCCACTTCCGGGCCCACCAGCGGGGGGAGAGGACCTCGACCAACCCGATCGCCTCGATCTTCGCCTGGACCCGGGGCCTGGCGTTCCGGGGCAAGCTGGACGGGAACGAGGAGCTGTCCCGCTTCGCCCACGCGCTGGAGCAGGTGTGCGTGGACACGGTGGAGTCCGGCCTCATGACCAAGGACCTGGCCATGCTCGTCGGCCCCGAGCAGTCCTGGTTGACGACCGAGGACTTCCTCGACGCCCTCGACGCCAACCTCGGCAAGGCGGTGGGCTGAGCGTGGCCGCCCGCAAGCCGGTCCAGGTCACCGTCACCGGGGCGGCGGGGCAGATCGGCTACCAGCTGATCTTCCGCATCGCCTCGGGCCAGCTGCTCGGTCCCGACCAGCCCGTGGTCCTGCGGCTGCTCGAGATCGAGCCGGCCATGAAGGCCCTCGACGGGGTCGTGATGGAGCTCGACGACTGCGCCTTCCCGCTCCTGGCCGACGTGGTGGCCACCTCCGACCTGGCCACGGCGTTCGACGGCACGTCGTGGGCGCTCCTGGTCGGCGCCCTGCCCCGCAAGCAGGGGATGGAGCGCCGGGACCTCCTCGCCAACAACGGGGGCATCTTCCGGCCCCAGGGCCAGGCCGTCGCCGCCCACGCCGCCGACGACGTGCGGGTCCTGGTGGTGGGGAACCCGTGCAACACCAACTGCCTGATCGCCCGGAGCAACGCCCCGGAGGTGCCGGCGGAGCGGTGGTTCGCCATGACCAGGCTGGACCAGAACCGGGCCCAGAGCCAGCTGGCCCGCAAGGCCGGGGTGCCGGTCAGCGAGGTCACCAACCTGGCCATCTGGGGCAACCACTCCACCACCCAGTTCCCGGACTTCACCAACGCCCGCGTCTCGGGCCGGCCGGCCCCGGACGTGATCGGGGACCGGGCGTGGCTCGAGAGCGAGTTCCTCGCCACCGTGCAGAAGCGGGGGGCGGCGGTGATCGAGGCGCGGGGGGCGTCCTCGGCGGCCTCGGCGGCCAACGCCGCCATCGACTCGGTGGTCAGCGCCGAGACCGAGACGCCGGCGGGGGACTGGGTCTCCCTGGCCGTGGTCAGCCAGGGCCAGTACGGGATCCCCGAGGGGCTCGTGTTCGGCTACCCGCTGCGCTGCGACGGCAAGGGTGGCTGGGAGGTGGTGGAGGGCCTGGAGCTGGACGCGTTCGCCCGGGAGCGGGTCCGCATCACCACCGAGGAGCTGGAGCAGGAGCGGGCCGAGGTCCGGGACCTGATCGGTCGCTAGACCCCGGCCCGGGGGATCAGGTCCCGGGTTCGATCAGACCGAGGCGGCGCAGGTAGGCCAGCCTCTTCTCGACGGCCGCCTGCCAGGACGCCAGATCCGCCTCGAAGTGCGCCCGGTCGCCGTCCTCGTAGGCGTGCTCGAGCTCGTCGAAAGCGGCGTCCTCAGCGTCCGAGAGCTCCCGGTACCGCTGCAGAGTCTGGTCGTCGATCACCTCGGTCAGGGCCACGGGCCGTTCCCCCTCCTGGTCGATGTCGGCAGCCCAGGGTACCGCTGCTCACCAGGTCGTGACGGCCCGGACCCCGGCAAAGGCGTCGTCGGCCCCGCCCAGCGCCTCGTAGCAGGCGAGCAGGGCCGGGATGTCCCCGGCCACCCGGATGCGCCCGGTCATGAACGCGGTCTGGGCGCTGAGCTCCCCCCGGGCCACGGCCGCAGCGGTGGCGGCGTCCTCGGTCACGACCACCTCGGCGTCCGGCTCGCGTCCGGCGCGCACCCTGACCAGCCCGTCGTCCACGCTCACCACGTAGCAGCGCTCGTCGGTCCCGTCGCGCACGACCTGCTGGATGCGGACCCGCACGCCTGCGGTGGCCCGGCGCAGGGCCTCGCTCCCCGCTGCCGCCCGGTCCATCCCGGCGATCCACTCCTCGCTGAGGAACCGGGCCGTGGCGCGCCCCCGCCCGCTACTTCTTGCGCCGGATGGCGCGCCCGAGCCGGGTGATCGGGTCGAAGTAGCGGTCCACGACCCGCTCCTTCATCGGGATCAGGGCGTTGTCGGTGATGTGGATGTGCTCGGGGCACACCTCGGTGCAGCACTTGGTGATGTTGCAGTAGCCGAGCCCGAACTCCTTCCGGGCCAGCGGCACGCGGTCGGCGGTGTCGAGGGGGTGCATCTCCAGCTCGGCCAGGCGCATCAGGAACCGGGGGCCGGCAAAGGCGGGCTTGTTCTCGTCGTGGTCCCGGATCACGTGGCAGACGTTCTGGCACAGGAAGCACTCGATGCACTTGCGGAACTCCTGGCTGCGCTCCACGTCCCGCTGGGCCATGCGCCGCTTGCCGTCGGGGTCCGCCGGCCGGGGCGCGAACGGGGGTACCTTCCTGGCCATCTCGTAGTTGAACGAGACGTCGGTGACCAGGTCGCGCATGACCGGGAAGGTCTTCATCGGCGCCACGGTGATCTCCCGACCGGGCTCGAAGACGCTCATGCGGGTCATGCACATGAGCCGGGGCAGCCCGTTGATCTCGGCGCTGCAGGACCCGCACTTGCCGGCCTTGCAGTTCCAGCGCACCGCCAGGTCGTTGGCCTGGTTGGCCTGGATGCGGTGGATCACGTCGAGGACGACCTCGCCCTCGCGGGCCTCGACCTCGAAGGTCTGGAAGTCACCACCGTCGGCGTCGCCGCGCCACACCTTCATGGTCACCGTGGCGGGGGCGCCCGCCGGCGAGGACGCCGGTGCCGACTGCGCTCGGGTCGTGGTATCGGTCATTTGGCTGGCTCCTCGAACAGAACCTTCAGCTCGTCGGGCATCTGCGGCAGGGGCTCCTGGGTGAGGGAGATGCCCTCCCCCTTCCGCCGCACGGTGTTGTTGACCTTCCCCCACTCCGGATCGGGCTTCGGAAAGTCGTCCCGCGTGTGGCCGCCCCGGGACTCCTCCCGGGACAGGGCGGCGCGTGCCACCGCCTCGGAGACGGTGAGCAGGGACTCGAGGTCGAGGGCCAGGTGCCAGCCCGGGTTGTACTGGCGGTGGCCCTCCACCGTGACCTTGCGGGAGCGCTCCTTCAGCTCGTTGATCCGGTCGAGGGCGTCCTCCAGCTCGTCCTTCACCCGGATGATGCCCACCAGGGTCTGCATGGTGGCCTGGAGGTCCTGCTGAAGCGTGTAGGGGTTCTCCCCGCCGTCACGCTCGAACGGGGCCAGGGCGTCGGTCATGAGCTGGTCGACGAGGGCGTCGTCGACCTTCGGCTCCGACCCCAGCCCGGCGGCGTACTCGGCGGCGTGCATCCCGGCCCGGCGGCCGAAGACCAGCAGGTCCGACAGCGAGTTCCCGCCGAGCCGGTTGGAGCCGTGCATCCCCCCGGCGCACTCCCCGGCGGCGAACAGCCCCCCCACCGTGGACTGCTCGGTGTCGGCGTCGACCTTGACCCCGCCCATCATGTAGTGGCAGGTCGGCCCGATCTCCATCGCCGAGGTTGTGATGTCGACGTCGGCCAGCTCCTTGAACTGGTGGTACATCGAGGGCAGCCGGCGGCGGATGAAGTCGGCCGAGCGCCGGGACGCGATGTCGAGGTACACCCCGCCGTGCTCGGTGCCCCGGCCCGCCTTCACCTCGGAGTTGATGGCCCGGGCCACCTCGTCGCGGGGCAGCAGCTCGGGGGGACGGCGGTTGTTGATGTGGTCGTCGTACCACCGGTCCCCCTCGGCCTCGGAGTCCGCCGTCTCGGCGGCGAAGACCTCGGGGATGTAGTCGAACATGAAGCGCCGGCCCTCGGTGTTGCGCAGCACGCCACCGTCTCCCCGGACCGACTCGGTCACGAGCAGGCCCCGCACCGACGGGGGCCAGATCATCCCGGTGGGGTGGAACTGGATGAACTCCATGTCGATCAGGTCGGCGCCGGCCCACAGCGCCAGCGAGTGCCCGTCACCCGTGTACTCCCAGGAGTTCGAGGTCACCTGCCACGCCTTGCCGATGCCCCCGGTCGCCAGGACCACGGCCTTGGCCCGGAACAGCACGAAGCGGCCGCTCTCCCGCCAGTAGGCCAGCACGCCGGCGATCCGGTCCCCGTCCTTCAGCAGCTGGTGGACCTTGCACTCCATGAACACGTCGATGTCCTGGGACACGGCGCGCTGCTGCAGGGTGCGGATCATCTCGAGGCCGGTGCGGTCCCCGACGTGGGCCAGGCGGGCGTAGCGGTGCCCGCCGAAGTCCCGCTGGCTGATCAGGCCCTCCTTGGTGCGGTCGAAGAGGGCGCCCCACTCCTCCAGCTCCAGCACCCGTTCGGGCGCCTCCTGGGCGTGGATCTGGGCCATGCGCCAGTTGTTGAGCATCTTGCCGCCGCGCATGGTGTCGCGGAAGTGGACCTGCCAGTTGTCCTCGGACCACACGTTGCCCATGGCGGCGGCGATGCCGCCCTCGGCCATCACGGTGTGGGCCTTGCCCAGGAGCGACTTGCAGACGATGGCGGTGCGGGCCCCCTTGGCCTTGGCCTCGATGGCGGCCCGCAGCCCGGCGCCGCCGGCGCCCACGACTACGACGTCGAAGTCGTGGATCTCGATCTCGGCCATGTCAGCACCGCCTCACAGTGAGCTGATCAGCATCAGAAGAACCTCGGGTCGTGGAACACGCCGGCCGCGACCAGGCGCACGTAGCCGTCGGTGGCGGCCACGAACACCAGCGAGATCCACGCCAGGCCCATGTGGTGGACGTTGAGCTTGGTGACCTGCCGCCACAGCCAGTAGCGCGTCGGGCCCTTGGAGAAGGCGTTGAGGTGGCCTCCGCAGATGTGGCGGCACGAGTGGCACGACACGGTGTAGAGGCCGAGGAGGATGGCGTTGACGAACAGGACCAGCGATCCCAGCGACACGCCGACCCCGGGGTGCATCGCCAGCGACTTGATGGCCTCCCACAACAGGATGAGCGGGAGCGGGATGGCGAAGTACCACGCGTAGCGGTGGATGTTCTGGATGAGCAGCGGGAAGCGGGTCTCGCCGGTGTAGCGCTTGTGCGGCTCGGGCACGGCGCACGCCGGCGGGGACAGCCAGAACGACCGGTAGTAGGCCTTGCGGTAGTAGTAGCAGGTGGCCCGGAAGGCCAGGGGGAACGGGAGGACCAGGAGAGCGGCCGAGATCGGCCACCACGACACCAGGTGCCAGCTGGTCCCGAGGTTGCCCGGGCCGCAGTGGCTGGTGATGCACGGCGAGTAGAAGGGGCTCAGCAGCCGGTTCCCGTGGGGCGTGATGGCCACGAAGTCGTGGGGCCAGAACGCCGCCCAGGTGGCGTAGATCACGAACGCCAGGAGCACGCCGAAGGTCACCGCCGGCTGCAGCCACCACCTGTCCACGCGCAGGTTGACCGCCGGCCTGACTCCCTGCCCCGCCGGAATGGCGGCTACCGCCATGCGCCCTCCCCATGGATCGCCGGGTGTGCTCGTCCTCTCGTGAACCGCACCCTAAGACGGAGCCGGTCGATAAGTCCAAGACATGTTGACACTGTTGTCAATAGTTAATGCCTATGACAGCCCTATGATGGGACGGTGGAGCTGCACCAGCTGCGCTACTTCGTGGCGGTGGCGGAGGACCGCCACTTCACCCGGGCGGCGTCCCGGCTGGGGGTGGCCCAGCCGTCGGTGAGCTCGCAGGTGCGCAAGCTGGAGGCCTCGCTCGGCGCCCGGCTGTTCGACCGGGGACCGGGCGGGGTGTCGCTCACCCAGGCCGGGGAGGTGCTCCTGCCTCTGGCCCGCCGGGTCCTGGCCGACCTCGACGAGGCGGCCGACCTGGTGCGGGAGCTGGACGCCCTGGGGCGGGGCCGGCTGGCGCTCGGGGCCACCCCCAGCCTCAGCACCGTCCTGCTCCCCGCCGTGCTGGCCCGCTTCCACGCCGCCCACCCCGGCGTCACCGTGGGCCTGTTCGAGGAGGGCTCCGGCGGGCTGGTGGCCAGGCTGGAGTCGGGCGAGGTGGAGCTGGCGCTGGTGATCCTGCCCCTCCGCCAGGAGTGGCTGGAGACCTCGCCGGTGGCGTCGGAGGAGCTGGTGCTGGTGACCGCGCCCGGCCACCGCCTGGCCGGGCGTCGGTCCCTGGCGGTGGAGGAGCTCCGCCAGGTGCCCCTGGTGATGTTCCGGGAGGGCTACGACCTGCGGACGGCCACCTTCGCCGCCTGCAACCGGGCCGGGTTCGATCCGGTGCTGTCGACCGAGGGCGGGGAGATGGACGGGGTGCTGGCCATGGTGGCCGCCGGCATCGGCGCCGCCGTGGTGCCGAGCATCGTGGCGGCGGGCCACCCCGAGCTGCGCACGGTGCGCTTCGAGCCCGCCGACCTGCGCCGGACCATCGGCCTGGCCCGGCGGCGGGACCGCTCGGTGTCCCGGGCGGCGGCGGCCTTCCGGGCCGAGATGGAGGCGCTGCTGGAGGGGCAGGGCTGGCCCGGGGCCACCCCGGCCGGCCTCACCCTGTAGCGGCGGTGGTCGTGACGGGGCCCTCGAGGGTGGCCCGGACCGAGATCCCCCCCGGGCCCGGCACCAGGTCGACGTCGAACGAGCCGTGGGCCAGGACCACCCGGCCGGCGGTGGTCGTCCCGGAGCCGGTCCTGACCTGGAGCGATCCGACGAGCACGAGCGCCCCCGGCCCCACCAGGTGGAGAGCGCCGGGGTCGCGGTGCACGGTGGCGCCCCCGGTCGTCACCACCGCCGCGCCGCTCCCGGCGCTGAAGTCGGCGCTGTCCTCGGGCCGGGCCAGGCCGGACTGACCCACCGCCACCGGGGCGGCGGCGTGGTAGGTCCCGGCGGCCACGATCCGCTCGGCGCCGTCGAGGGCCCAGGTGGAGCCCGAGCTGTCGACGGAGACGTCCACCCGCCCGGCCACCAGGGCGCCGTGGCCGATGAGGCCGAGGGGCACCCCCCCGTTCCACACCACGGTCGAGGGCTGCCCGCCGACGACGACGTTGTAGAAGGTGGCGCCGCCGCGTCCGCGCACCGGCACGGTGATCTCGAGGG
>DASUHN010000024.1 GCA_036273495.1 Acidimicrobiales bacterium
CTGCGGCGCCCCATTCTGGTGGCGGCCTTCGAAGGCTGGAACGACGCCGCCGACGCGGCATCGGCGTCGGTCGGCTACCTCTCCGAGCTGTGGGGCGCCCGGTCGTTCGCGTCGATCGATCCCGAGGAGTACTTCGACTTCAGCCTGACCCGGCCCCGGGTCCGGCTCACCGACGACCACGAGCGGCGGATCGAATGGCCGACCAACGAGTTGCGCTGCGCGGTGATGGCCGACCTGCCCCACGACATCGTGCTGCTGGCGGGAACGGAGCCCAACCTCCGCTGGCGCCGCTTCTGCGCCGAGCTGATCTCGGTCACCGAGGCGCTGGGAGTGGAGATGGTGGTGACGCTCGGCGCCCTGCTGGCCGACGTCCCGCACACCAGGCCGGTGCGGGTGAGCGGCACGGCGGCCGACTCCGAGCTGGCGGCCCGCCTGCATCTGGAGCGGTCGCGCTACGAGGGGCCGACCGGCATCGTCGGCGCCTTCGGCGACGCCCTGCGCCAGGCCGGCGTGCCGTCGGCGTCGCTGTGGGCCACCGTCCCCCACTACGTCGGGCAGACCCCCAGCCCGAAGGCGGCGCTGGCGCTCATCGAGAAGACCGCCGCCCTCCTCGGCGTGCCGGTGCGCACGCGCGAGCTGGAGGAGGCCGCCGCCGAGTACGAGACCAAGGTCAACGAGCTGGTCCAGGCCGACTCCGACATCGCCGAGTACGTGGCCCAGCTCGAGGAGGACGAGGAGCCGGAGCTCGAGCTGGAGATCGAGGGGGCGGAGTCGCTGGCGGCGGAGGTGGAGCGCTTCCTCCGGGACCACGGTCCCAAGTAGCGGCTACCAGCCGGGCGCGGTCCGCGGCCAGGGCCGCGCCTGCTCGAAGACGCGGGCCAGGCGCAGGGCCACCTCGTCGGCGTGGCGGCGCACCATGATCTGCAGGCCCACCGGCAACCCGTCCGAGGTCACCCCCGCCGGCACGGATACGGCGGGGTTCCAGCACAGGTTGGCCAGCATGGTGAACGGCACCGCCATGGCCATGGCCGGCTTCACCTCGACCCCGTTGATCTCCCGCGGCACCTTCCCCTCGGCGGGGAAGGCGGGAATGGCCGTGGTGGGAGTGAGCAGGACCTCGACGTCGGAGAACAGCTCGGCCACCTCGTCCTCCAACCCGGCCCGGCGCACCATGGTCCGGGCCATCTGCGGGGCGGTGCGCCCCTCGGTCGCCTCGAGGGCCACCCGCGCCGGCCGGTCGAGCTCGTCGGCCCGCTCGGGCCACATCCCCGGCTCGAGGTTCATCCAGGTGTCCATCGAGCCGGCCGACAGCCAGACCCGCACCGGATCGCTCAGCTGCACCCCCCGCTCCGCGGGCGTCAGGCCGGCGGCGTCGATCAGCGCCAGGGCGGCGGTCTCCGCCAGTCCCGCCACCTCGGGATCCACCTGGGCAAAGCCGAGGTCCACCGACCACAGCACCTTCCGGCCCGCCACGTCGAGCTCCTCGACCGCCCGCTCGTAGGACAGCCCGGGCGGGGGCAGGGAGCAGCGGTCGTGGTCGTCGGGCCCGGCGGTGGCGTCCAGGTGGCGGGCGGCGTCGGTCACGGTCGTGACCAGGGCCCCGAACACCGCCGTCTCCGAGGCGCCGAAGTGCGGGTGCGGGATGCGCCCGAACTGGGCTTGTGGCCGACCAGGCCGCAGAACGCCGCCGGTATGCGCGTCGACCCGCCGCCGTCGCTGGCGGTGCAGAAAGGCACCAGGCCGGCGGCCACCGCCGCCGCCGAGCCGCCGCTCGAGCCTCCCGGCGTCCGGCCCGGATCCCAGGGATTGCGGGTCGTGCCCCACGCCGGCGTCGACGTGTAGCAGACCGTGCCGAACTCGGGAGCGGCGGTCTTGCCGACGGGAACGGCGCCGGCGGCGCGCAGCCGGGCCACGTGGACCGAGTCGGCGCCGGCCGGAGGGTGGTCCTTGAACAGCAGCGACCCGTGCGACGTCACCATCCCGGCGCAGTCCTCGAGGTCCTTCACCCCGAACGGGACCCCGGCCAGCGGCCCGGGGTCGCGGCCGGCGGCCACGGCGTCGTCGACGGCGCGCGCGGCGGTCCGGGCTCCCTCCTCGTCAACGTGCACGAAGGCGTTGAGCTCGGCGTTCCGCTCGTCGATGCGCGCCAGGCAGGCGTCGAGCACCTCGACGGCCTTGCGCTCCCCGCGTCGCACGGCCTCGGCCGTGGCGACGACCGTCCCCGCTGCTTCGGTCACTGCGTCTCCTCCCCGTCTTCGCGCCACGCCGGCCGGCGGGGCGCGTCGAACAGCACGTCGACCCGTTCCCCCCGCAGCGCGGCGAAGGCGTGCGGGCCCCACCTCTCCGCCCCGGCCAGCGGGCTGGGCAGGCCGTCCTCGGAGAACCAACCCACCTGCCGCGTCTCGAGGGGATGGGGGCGCAGCTCCCCTCCTGTGGCCCGGCACAGGAAGACCAGCGAGTACAGGGGCACCCGGGTGAAGCCGAGGCGCAGCCCGTCGAGGACGGCGATCAGCCGCAGCGGCTCGCAGTCGATCCCGGTCTCCTCCTTGACCTCCTTGACCACGACCTCGGAGGCCGAGTAGCCGATGTCGGCCCACCCGGTCGGGTAGAGCCACACCCCGGAGTCGCCGCGCTGCACGAGGAGCAGCTCGCCCGCCTCGTTGCCGACCACCGCGCCCACCGCCACCTTGGGGGTGACGTAGCCGGCGACGCCCTCGCCGACGGTCTCGAGCCACTCCTCGACCACCTCGTCGGCGCTGCCGTGCGGTCCACCGGGAAGGGCCTCCTCGAGCCGGGCGGCGGCGGCCATGCGGATGTCGGCCGCGACCCGCAGGACCTCCTCGAACCGCTCGCGCTCGTAGAGGTTGTCGGTGAAGCCGAGGCCGGTGCGGGCGATGCCGGCCAGGGCCTCGCTCCACCGGATCATCTCCTGGACGGTGTGGGCGTCCACAGGCACCGGCCGGGAGGCTACCGCCGGCGCCGCCGGGGCCTACCGGCGCCCGAGCCTGCCCATCAAGGCGGCGTGCAGCGCCTCGATATCGGCCTCGTCGACGATCTTGGCCCGCCCGGGACCGACCACGTAGAAGGCGTCCACGACCTCGTGGCCGAGCGTCGACACCTTGGCCGACACCACGTTGAGCCCGTGGTCGGCGAGGGTGCGGGATATGCCGTGCAGGATCCCGGCCGCGTCCGGGGAGCGCACCTCGATCACCGTGGCGGCGTCCGACGCCCCGTTGTCGATGATCACGCGCGCCTCGGCGGGGCGGGCGGCCCGGGGCCGGCGGGACCGGGCGTAGGTGCGCTCCTTGTCGGCCAGGGCCGTCTCCAGGTCGAGACGGCCGGCGAAGGCCGCCTCCAGGTCGGCCGCCAGGTCGTGCACCGCGTCGCGCACCGCGTCGGCCACCGCCTGGCCCCCGAGCCCGTCCTGGCCGACGGCGGGGGCCACCTCGAACACCTCCACCGCCATCCCGTCCTCGGAGGCGGCCGCCGCCGACAGGACGTCCAGGCCCCGCAGGGTGAGCACCCCGGCGACGGCGGCCAGGAGGCCGGGGCGGTCGGACGCCACCACCGTCACCGTCGTGCCCGCCGCCGCCACCTGCACCCCACCTGCGGCCATGAGCCGGCGGTGCTCGTCGGTCGGCAGGCCGGGCGGGGCCTCGAACGGGGCCCCGGTGAGGGTGGCGGCCACGCTGCGCACGAGGGTGTCGACCAGGCCCGCCTTCCAGGGCCCCCATGCCGCCGGACCGGTCGCCTGGCCGTCGGCCTCGGCCAGGGCCGCCAGCAGCTCGAGGGTGTCGAGGTCCCCCACCGCCTCGGCCACCGTGGCGACGGTGGCGGGGTCGTCGACGTCGCGACGGGTGGCGGCGTCGGGCAGCAGCAGGTGGTGCTGCACCAGCTTCACCAGCACGTCGACGTCGGCGGGCTGGAAGCCCATGCGCGCCCCGATGCGGGCCACCAGCTCCATGCCGGCCCGGGTGTGGTCCCCCGGGTAGCCCTTGCCGATGTCGTGGAGCCACGCCCCCACCAGCAGCAGGTCGGGGCGGCGGACCCGGCGCACCAGGGCGGCGGCGTTGGCGGCCGCCTCGCACAGGTGGCGGTCGACCGTGAAGCGGTGGAAGGCGTTGCGCTGGGGCCGGTTGCGCACCGGCTCCCACTCGGGAAGGAGCCGGGACAGCACCCCGGTGTGGTCGAGGGCCTCGAGCACCGGGATGGCGGCGGGGCCGGCGCCCAGCAGGCGCACCAGGGCGTTGCGCACCTCCGGCGGCCACGGACCGTCGAGGGTCTGGACCCCGCCGGCCAGCCGGCCCACACAAGAGCGGGCCAGCGGCACGCCGAGCTCGGCCGCCGCCGCCCCCGCCCGCAAAGCGAGCGACGGGTCGTCCTCGGGGTCGGCGTTGGCGGTGAGGGCCACCTCGCCGTCCCGGAGGAGGAGCCCCGGTCCCAGCGGGCGGTCGGCGCCGCCCCGGCGCCCCTTGGGCCCGGCCAGCCAGGCCGAGACCCGGCGCCAGGCGTCGTCGGCCGCCCACGCCAACCCCCGGGCCGCGGTGGCAACCGCCCCCATCAGGGCGTCGGCGTCGTTGTAGCCCAGGGCGGCGGCCACCCCGTCCTGCTCCGAAAGCAGCAGGCGGTCCTGGCACCGCCCGGCCTGGCGGTGGAGCTGGACCCGGACGGCCAGCAGGGTCTCGTGGGCCTCGGCCAGCTGGGGCTCGGCCCGCCAGTCCTCGACCACCGGCGCGGCGACGGCGAGGGCGCGGAGGGCGGCGAGGTCGCGGAGGCCACCTTCGCCCTCTTTGAGCTCGGGCTCGAGGAGGAAGGCCACCTCCCCGAACTGGCGGTGGCGGTCCTCGGTGGAGGCCAGGAGCTCGGGCAGCCAGCGCTCGGCGCCCCGGCGCCACCGCTCCGCCCCCTTGTCCATCAGCTCCATGGCGACGGCCCGGTCCCCCGCCACCAGGCGGCCGTCGAGCAGGCCGAGGACCACCTTGAGGTCGCTGCTGGCGGCGGTCAGCACGTCTTTCATGCTCCGCACGCTGTGGTCGAGACCCACGCCGGTGTCCCACACCGGGTACCAGACGGCGTCGGCCGCCGCCTTGGGGCTGGAGCGGCCCTTGTGCACGAGGGTCACGTCGAGGTCGCTTCCGGGGCACAGCTCGCGCCGCCCGTAGCCGCCGACGGCCACCAGCGCCATGCCCGAGCCGTCGGTGATGCCGGCCGCGCTGGCCAGCACCCCGAGGAAGTCGTCGGCCAGTCCCGCGTACGCCCGGCAGAACGCCGAGCCCGACAGCGCGGTGCGGGCCAGCAGGGTCTCGCGCGCCGCCCGGAAGTGCTCGGGCTGTCCGCCGTCCGGCGCCGGGTCGACCGTCATGGTGCCAGCCTGCTACTTCGGGGTGGCACCATATGTGACGTGGCTGTTAACTCCGACTGCCGGCACTACGTGATGCAGACGACCCGCAGCGGGGACAAGACCGAGCGGTGCCGGCTCGGGGCCAACACCGACCTCCCGTTCGCCTGCCCCGACGGCTGCCTCTTCTACGAGCCGCGGAAGGTGTCGGACGCCGGCTGGCAGACTTCTTAGCCCTCGACGACGTCGGCCAGGAGGTCGACCTGCACGCCGAGGTCGCGGAGCCAGATGATCGACTTCTCCACCGACTCGGCCTCCCCCCCGAGCTCGCAGACGATCCAGCCCATCGTCTCCTCGACGCTGGCCCGGCGGATGTTCGGCAGCACGTTGAACTCCCGCACCATCCGGGCGATTATCGGCTGCTTCACCAGGTGCTCCGGGAAGGTCAGCTTGACCCTGACGTTCGTCACCCGTTCAGGTTGCCAGACCTGAAACCGTCCAGGTCGAGGGTCACGTAGCGGTAGCCGGCGGCGTGGACGGCGGCGGACACCTCCGAGCGCCGAAGGACCGCCTCGGCCAGCTCCTCCCCGGGCAGCTCGACGCGGGCCAGGTTCCCGTAGTGGCGGACGCGCAGCTGCCGGAAGCCGAGCCGGCGCAGCCCCGACTCGGCGGCGGCGACCGAGGACAGCACGCCCACGGTCACCTGCGTGCCGTAGGGGACGCGCGACGCCAGGCACGCCGCCGCCGGCTTGTCCCACGTGCGCAGGCCCAGGCGGCGCGACCAGTCCCGGACCGCCTCCTTGGTGAAGCCCGCCTCCACGAGGGGGAACCGGGCCCCCGCGTCCGCGGCGGCCTGCTGGCCCGGTCGATGGTCACCGAGGTCGTCGAGGTTCACCCCGAGGACCACGGTGGCCCCCTCGGACTCGGCCAGCGGACCGACGACGGTCATCAGCTCGGCCTTGCAGTGGAAGCAGCGCATGGAGTCGTTGGCCACGTACTCCGGCCGCTCCAGCTCCCGCGTCGTTACCGGTGTCCAGCGCAGCCCCCACTCCTCGGCCAGGGCGGCGCAGTCGGCCTGCTCCTCCGGCGCCAGCGACTCCGACACCGCGGTGGCGCACAGCACGGCGTCGCGGCCCAGCGTGTCGTGGGCCACCCGGGCCAGGAACGCCGAGTCGGCGCCCCCGCTGAACGCCACCACGACCGGGCCGATCCGCCTGAGGGTGTCCTGCAGGCCGTCGAGGCTCACGGCCGGGTCAGCCGGGCCACGAGCTCGTCGGGCTCCCCGAGCAGGCCCGTGTAGAAGGGGCCGAACTCGGCGTAGACGGCCGAGCCGGGATCGAAGCGCATCTCGTAGACGACCTGCTTGAGGTCGTCGGGCTTGCGGGCAAAGAGGGTGACTCCCCACTCCCAGTCGTCCAGTCCCGTGGACCCGGTGATGAGCTGGACGATGCGCCCGGCGAAGCGCCGCCCCACCGCCCCGTGCCCGTACATCAGGTCCTTGCGCTCCTCGAAGGGCAGCGAGTACCAGTTGGCGCCGGGCCGGCGGCTCTTGGACATCGGGTAGAAGCAGACCGCAGTCATCCCCTCGGGGGGCAGCTTCGGGTACAGCCGGGCCTGCTTGGTCTCCTCGGGCAGGCCGGCCGAGTACTCCGACAGCTCGGTCAGCGACACGTAGGAGGAGACCAGCTCCAGGCCCGCCCCGACCAGGTCGGCCTGCAGCCGGCGCAGCCGCCACAGGTCGGGCCCGAGGGCCATCACCCCGGCGTCGGCCTTGTGCCCCAGCACGGCGAAGCCCACCACCTGGTGGCCGTCCTCCCGCGCCCCCTTCACCGCCGCCGCCACGGCGGCGGGGTCTGCGGATGGGCCGATCTGGAAAAAGAGGTGGAGCACACCCCAGCCCGCGGCCGGAGAAACGGGGGCGTCCATGGGCTCAGGGTAATTGCGTCGTGAGGTCGGGCAGGATGGTCGGCTTGCGGTCAGGGAGGTGGAGGGGGGCGCTGGCCGGAGTGGCGGCCGGGTTGGCGGCCGGATCGGTCGCGCTCCCGGTTGCCGCGTCCGCCGCCCCGCCGGCCGGCCCTGCCGCCTCGGCCGGCGGCGTCTCCGTCGTCGTGGTCGGCGGCCGGGGCTTCGGCCACGGCGTGGGCCTGTCCCAGGACGGGGCCCTGTCGATGGGCCAGGCCGGCGCCGGGACCCGCCAGATCCTCGGCCAGTTCTACCCGGGCACGAGCCTGGCGACGGACCGGGGGGCGGTGCGGGTGCAGGTGCTCTCCTCGGGGAGCGGGGACACGACCGTCGAGCTGCCGGGTGGAGGCCAGATCCAGGACGCGGTCAGCGGCGCCCAGTCCCCCGGCTTCCCCCTGAAGGTCCCGCCCGGCGGCGGGGTCGACCTCCGCTTCTCGGGCGGGACGTACACGGCGACGGTGCTGGGGGGAGGCGGGGGAGGCGCTCAGGCAGCCGCCGCGACCGGCCACCCCGCCGCCACCGTCCACGCCTCCGCTCTCAACCCCGGCGTCACCCTGCCGCCGTTGCCGACGACCACCACCTCGTCCACCAGCTCGACCACGACCACGACCACGACCGCCCCCCGGTCCCCCCTGCCGACCACCCCCTCTCCCGGCGGGCTGCCGGGCGGCACGACCACGACCACGGCCCCGGGGGGAACCACCGGTCCGGGCGGGCGGCCGGGGTCGGGGCCGGCCGGCACGGCCCGGTCGGGCCGGCCGCTGTGGGCCGTGCCCTCGGGTGACTCGGTGGTCGGGGTGGTGGCCACCGGGCGGCGCTACCGGGGCCTGGTCGAGGCGCAGGGGGCCGGCTCCGCCCTCGACCTCGTCAACCAGCTCGACGTCGAGCAGTACCTCCGGGGCATGGGCGAGGTCCAGAACCCATCCTGGCCCCTCACCTCGATGCAGGCCCAGGTCATCGTGGAGCGCACCTACGCCCTGCGGGGCATGGCCGCCGCCGGCGAGATCTGCGACGACGACCGCTGCCAGGTGTACGTCGGCCAGACCGACGAGTACCCGGCCCAGGACCGCGCGGTCTCCACCACGACCGGCTACGTCCTCACCTACGGGGGCGGCCTGGCCGCCACCGTGTTCTCGGCCAACGGCGGCGGCTTCGAGGCGTCCCCCGAGGAGGGATTCGGCCCCGGGGCGGGCAGCTACCCGTACCTGCGGGCGGCGCCATACTACACGACCAACCCCGATCCCTGGAACCTGACGCTGGCCCTGGCCGACGTCGGGTCCCGGCTCGGCTACCCGGGCCGGCTCACCTCGGTGGCGGTGAGCACGGTCGGCCCGTCGGGGCGCGCCCTCACCGTGACCATGCAGGGCAGCTCCGGACCGGAGATCACGAGCGGGATCGGCTTCGCGGCGGCACTGGGGCTCAAGTCCAACCTGTTCACCCTGCACGACACGGTGGCCGCCACCGCCCCGCCGCCACCCCCGCCCGCCGAGACGCTGCAGGCCCTGCCGTCCGACAGCTCGGCGCTGCGCGAGTCGGTGAGCCCGGCGCGGCCGGTGGGTGCGACGGGCAACCACACCGGGACGCGATCCGGCCCACCGGGGGGAAGCCCCCTGCGGTGGGCCGGACTGGTCGTGCTTGCGGCTAGCGGCGTTGCATGGCGGCGGGGTTGGGGTCCCCGCCGCACGCGGCGGGCGTGATCCGGAGGATCCGGGTGCCCGCCGCCATCAACTAGAAGTCCTCCATGCCGCCGCCGGGCATGGCGGGGGCGGACTCCTTCTCGGGCTTGTCGACGATGACCGCCTCGGTGGTGAGGAACAGCGCCGCGATCGACGCCGCGTTCTGCAGCGCCGAGCGGGTCACCTTGGCGGCGTCGATCACGCCGGCGGCGAACAGGTCCTCGTAGTCACCCGTGGCCGCGTTCAGGCCCTCGGCCGGCTTCTTGAGGCCCCGCACCTTCTCGACCACGACACCGCCCTCGAGGCCGGCGTTGACGGCGATCTGCTTGAGGGGCTCCTCGACGGCGCGAGCCACGATCTTGGCTCCGGTGGCCTCGTCACCCTCGAGCTTCTCGGCCACGTCGAGGATGCGCTGCCGGCTGCGCAGCAGAGCGACACCGCCGCCGGGCACGACGCCCTCCTCGACCGCCGCCTGGGTGGTCGACACGGCGTCCTCGATGCGGTGCTTCTTCTCCTTGAGCTCCACCTCGGTGGCGGCGCCGACCTTGATCACCGCCACGCCGCCGGACAGCTTGGCCAGGCGCTCCTGCAGCTTCTCCCGGTCGTAGTCGCTGTCGGTGTTGTCGATCTCGGTCTTGATCTGGTTGATGCGGCCCTTGATGTCGGCGTCGTCGCCGGCGCCCTCGACGATGGTGGTCTCGTCCTTGGTCACCACGACCTTGCGCGCCTTGCCGAGCAGGTCGAGGGTGACGTTCTCGAGCTTGAGGCCGACCTCCTCGGTGACGACCTGGCCGCCGGCCAGGATGGCCATGTCCTGCAGCATCGCCTTGCGGCGCTCGCCGAAGCCGGGGGCCTTGACCGCAACCGACTTGAACGTGCCGCGTATCTTGTTGACCAAGAGGGTGGCCAGGGCCTCGCCCTCGACGTCCTCGGACACGATCACCAGCGGTCGGCCGGACTGCATGACCTTCTCGAGAATCGGCAGCAGGTCGCGCACGGCGGAGATCTTCGAGCCGACCAGGAGGATGTAGGCGTCCTCGAGGACCGCCTCCATCCGCTCGGGATCGGTCACGAAGTACGGCGAGATGTAGCCCTTGTCGAACCGCATCCCCTCGACCAGGTCCATCTCCATGCCGAAGGTCTGGGACTCCTCGACGGTGATGACCCCGTCCTTGCCCACCTTGTCGATGGCCTCGGCGATCATCTCCCCGATCTCGGTGTCGGCGGCGGAGATGGCGGCCACCTGGGAGATCTGGCTCTTCGACTCGATGTCCTTGGAGATGTCCTTGAGCGAGGCCACGGCGGCCTCGACAGCGGCCTCGATGCCCTTCTTCAGCGACATGGGGTTGGCGCCGGCGGCCACGTTGCGCAGGCCCTCGTGCACCATGGCCCACGCCAGCACGGTGGCGGTGGTGGTGCCGTCGCCGGCCACATCGTCGGTCTTCTTGGCCACCTCCTTGACCAGCTCGGCCCCGATCTTCTCGTAGGGGTCCTCGAGCTCGATCTCCTTGGCGATCGAGACGCCGTCGTTGGTGATGGTGGGGGCGCCCCACTTCTTCTCCAGGACGACGTTGCGGCCCTTGGGCCCGAGGGTCACCCGGACCGCGTCGGCCAGCTGGTTCATGCCGCTCTCGAGGGCCCGGCGGGCGGTCTCGTCGAAGGCGATCAACTTGGGCATCGCTCTGCTCCCTCCCGGGGGTTAGCACTCTCAACGTCTGAGTGCTAACAGGATTCCACGCGGGAGGCGCCGCGCGCAAGCGCTCGCGCCCTGAGAGTGCTAATCCACGGCCCTCACGGACCGGAGGGTGCTTCCCTATCCCCCCGCTACGGCGGGCACGATGCTGACGGTCTGGCCGTCGGTCACCGGGGTGTCGAGGCCCTGGAGGAAGCGGACGTCCTCGTCGGCCACGAACACGTTCACGAAGCGGCGCAGCTGGCCGGACTCGTCGAAGAGCCGCTCGGCGAAGCCGGCGTGGGCCGAGTCCAGGGCCTTAAGGGCCTCCCGGACGGTGGACCCCTCCATCGTGACCTCCCCGGCCCCACCCGTCAGCTCCCGGAGCTGGGTGGGGACTCGGATCTTGACGGTCATCAGCTCTCCTCGACGGAGACGGCCTCCGAGAAGGCCTCCAGGGTGGGGTCGATGGTAGCGGTGGGCCCGCACTGGGGAGCCACCGCCTCGACTGTCTTGAGGCCGTTGCCGGTCACGTAGGCCACCACGACCTCGTCGGGGCGCACCACGCCCTGGCCGGCGAGCTTGGCCAGGGTGGCCACGGTGACCCCGCCCGCCGTCTCGGCGAAGATCCCCTCCGTCCGCGCCAGCAGCTTGATCCCCTCCACGATCTCGGCGTCCGACACCGCCCCGACGGCGCCACCGGTCCGGCGGACGACGTCGAGGGCGTACCACCCGTCGGCCGGGTTCCCGATGGCCAGGGACTTGGCGATGGTCGAGGGCTTGACGGGCCGGATGGCGTCGGTCCCCTCGGCGAAGGCGGTGGCGACCGGGGAGCACCCCTCGGCCTGGGCCCCGGACACCCGCAGGCCCGACGCGTCGCCGTCCAGCAGCCCGAGCTGGGCCAGCTCCCCGAAGCCCTTGTGGATCTTGACCAGCTGGCTCCCCGACGCGATCGGGACGACCACGTGGTCGGGCGCCCGCCAGCCCAGCTGCTCGGCCACCTCGAAGGCGAGGGTCTTGGAGCCCTCGGCGTAGTAGGTGCGGACATTGACGTTGACGAAGGCCCACGACGGGTGCTCGCTGGCCAGCTCGGCGCAGAGCCGGTTCACGTCGTCATAGTTCCCCCTCACCGCCACCAGCCGGCCGCCGTAGACGGCGGTGGTGACGATCTTCGCCTGCTCGAGGTCGTGGGGGATGAACACGACCGACTCCATGCCGGCATGGGCGGCGTGGGCGGCCACCGAGTTGGCCAGGTTCCCGGTCGAGGCGCACGCCGCCACCTTGAAGCCGAGCTCGCGCGCCTTGGTGAGCGCGACCGACACGACCCGGTCCTTGAACGACCCCGTCGGGTTCAGGGTGTCGTTCTTGATCCAGAGCTCCCCCAGGCCGAGCTCCCCGGCCAGGCGGTCGGCCCGCACCAGCGGGGTGAAGCCGGCGCCGAGGTCGACCGGGGAGGTGTCGTCGACCGGCAGCAGGTCGGCGTAGCGCCAGATGGTGTGGGGCCCCGCGGCGATCCGCTCCCGGCTGACGGCGCCGGCCATGGCCCCGTAGTCGTAGGTGACCTCGAGCGGCCCGAAGCAGAAGTCGCAGACGTGCAGGGCGGCGGCCGGGTAGGAGCGGCCGCATTCGCGGCACCGAAGGCCCTCTATGAACGGCACTGCATCCTCCTCATCGATCGGGCATTGGCACCTGGCAGGGGCTGCTGGTTGCCGCGGCGTCGTCGGGCCCGTCCCTCGACCGCTCTTGATGAATTAACAGGGTAAATGGTGGCTGACCTGGGCCGGCCCGTCAAAGCGGTTAACCCGGGTAAGACTTCGGAGGTGACATCGGTGCGCAGCCACCACCACCTTGAGTTCGACCTGCCCGAGCTGGTCGCGGCCAAGGCCGGGCTCTCCGTCTCGGTCGTCATGCCCGCGCGCGACGAGGCCGAGACCGTGGCGGGCATCGTGACCTGTCTCCGCGCCCAGCTGGTGCCCGCCGGCCTCGTCGACGAGGTGCTCGTGGTCGACGACGGGTCGACGGACGGGACGGCGGCGGTGGCGGCGGCGGCCGGGGCCAGGGTGGTCACGGCCGGGACCCTCCACCGGGACGAGCGGTGGGGTCCGGGCAAGGGCGGGGCCATGTGGGAGGGCCTCGACGCCGCCGACGGGGACGTCGTCGTCTTCCTCGACGCCGACGTGACCAACTTCGGGCCCCACTTCGTGACCGGGCTGCTCGGTCCTCTCCTCACCGACCCCGACGTGGCGCTGGTGAAGGCCTTCTACGCCCGCCCCCTCGGCGGCGTCCCGGGAGAGGGGGGCAGGGTCACCGAGCTCACCGCCCGCCCCCTCATATCGGTGCTGTTCCCGCACCTGGCGTCGGTGATCCAGCCCCTGGCCGGCGAGTGCGCGGCGAGGCGGGACGTGCTGGAGCAGGTTCCGTTCTCGCACGGGTACGGAGTCGAGCTGGGGCTCCTGGTCGACGTCTCGGCGCTGGCCGGAACCGGCGCCCTGGCCCAGGTCGACCTCGGCACCCGCGTGCACCGCAACCGCCCGCTGGCCGAGCTGTCCGCCCAGGCCACCGCCGTGCTCTGCGCCGGCCTCCAGCGGGCCGGGCTCGACGTGGCCCCCGACCACGCCGTGCTCGAACGGCCCGGCGGGGAGCTGGTGGTCGTGCGTACCGGGAGCCATCCTCCCCTGGCCCAGCTACGGGGGGAGCTGAGAACGGCGTAGAAGGTCGGCGACGACCTCCCGGACGCAGCCTTGGGGGTCGGCGTGCGAGCGCTCCGGCCCGAAGCGCTCCGTCAGCGACACCACCTCGAGGCCGGGCGGGGCGTCGTAGACCTCGCCCGCCACCACGACCAGGCGCACGCCGGCCTCGGCGCAGAGCCGGGCCATGCCCCCGACCACCTTGCCGTGGAAGGACTCCTCGTCGACGAAGCCCTCCCCGGTGAGCACCAGGTCGGCCCCCTCGAGGCGCTCCTCGAGGCCGACGGTCTCCGCCACCAGGTCGAAGCCCGGGACGAGCCGGGCGCCCAGGGCGGCCAGCCCCCCGGCCAGGCCCCCGGCGGCGCCGGCGCCGGTCAGCTCGGACACGTCGACGCCGAAGCGGCGGCGGTAGTCCCCGACCAGCCGCTCCAGGCGCCGGCGGAGCAACAGCACCTGGGCCGGGGTGGCCCCCTTCTGGGGGGCGAAGTCCCCGGCGGCGTCGCAGAACCGGGTCTCCACGTCGCAGGCCACGACGAGCTCGATGCCCGAGACCCGGCCGGCCAGCGCCTCGACCGCGCCCAGGCCGCCGTCGGTCGTGGCCGAGCCGCCCACCGCCACCACGACCCGGCGGGCGCCCGCCCCCACCGCCGCCAGCACCAGCTCCCCGGTCCCCCTGGTCGTCGCCTCCAGCGGGTCGTTGCCGGCGGCGCCGCCGGCCAGCACCAGCCCCGACGCCCGGGCCATCTCCACCACGGCCGTGGGGCCATCGAGGCGCCACTCGGCCTGCACGGGCCCACCAAGTGGGCCGGTCACCTCGGTCCGGCGGTTGGGGCCGCCGAGGACCTCGAGGGTGCCCTCCCCCCCGTCGGCCACCGGGACCGGGTCGCACTCCCAGCCGGCGGCGGCGGCGGCGGCGCAGGCGGCGGCGGCCAGGTCGGCGGCGGGGGCCGAGCCCTTGAACTTGTCCGGGGCGGCCACGAGGCGGGGCACGGTGTCGATTCTCCCGCCTCCGGCGGGATGTGACGCTCCGCGTCCGGCGGGGAGTCGGATTCCCGACCCCTCCTGGGTAGGGTGGCGGCGCCGTGGACACCCCCCAGCTGGTGATCGCCTCGAACCGCGGCCCGGTGTCCTTCGCCCGGGATCGGGACGGCAAGCTCGTGCCCCGCCGGGGCGGGGGCGGGCTGATCGCCAGCCTCGGGCCTCTCGTGGCGGGGACCGACGCCACCTGGGTGGCCGCGGCCATGAGCGACGCCGACCGGGAGGCGGCGGCGGGCGGGGTGGTCGAGGCGGAGGGCTTCCGCTTCCGCTGCCTCGACATCGACCCCGCCACCTACCGCATGGCCTACGACGTGGTGGCCAACTCCACCCTGTGGTTCTTGCACCACCACCTCTGGGACCTGCCCCGCCGGCCCCGCTTCGACCGCCACTGGCGCCAGGCGTGGGACGGGTACCGGGCGTACAACGAGGCCTTTGCCCGGGCGCTGGCCGACGAGGCCCCCGACGGCGCGACCGTTCTCGTGCAGGACTACCACCTCTGCCTGGTCGCGCCGAAGCTGGCGGCCAAGCGCCCCGACCTGCGCCCCGTCCACTTCCACCACACTCCCTTCTGCAGCCCGGAGTGGCTGGAGGTGGTGCCCACGGACGTGGCCGTCGAGCTGCTCGAGGGGCTGGCCGCCTACGACGCGTGCGGCTTCCACTCCCCCCGTTGGGAGGCGGGCTTCCGGGCGTGCGCCGAGCGGGTGCTCGGGGCGGCACCGCCGACGTTCGTGGCGCCCCTTCCGCCGGCCGCCGCCAACCTCGAGCAGGTGGCGGCGTCGGAGGCGTGCGCCGAGGCGGGCCGGGGCCTCGACGAGGTGGTCGGGGACCGCCGCCTGATCGTGCGCGTCGACCGCATGGAGCCGTCGAAGAACATCGTGCGGGGCTTCTTCGCCTTCGACGAGCTGCTGGGCGTGCGGGCCGACCTGCGGGAGAAGGTGGTCTTCTCCGCCTTCTGCTACCCGTCGCGCGAGGGACTGGCCGAGTACCTCGGCTACCACCGGGAGGTCGAGGCCGCCGCCGAGATGGTCAACGGGCGCTGGGGCACGGACTCGTGGACCCCGGTCCTCCTGTTCGACGACGACAACTTCCCGCGGTCGGTGGCCGCTCTCGAGCGCTACG
>DASUHN010000025.1 GCA_036273495.1 Acidimicrobiales bacterium
TAGAACCGGGCGGCAGCGTCCCGGTCGGAGCTGGCCAGGTCGGCCCAACACGGTGCGCCGGCGGGGCTGGGTTCACGAGTGGGCACGGGGGTCTCCTTCGTCGCTCGGACTCTCTATTCAAGACGGGGCCACCCGCGGAAACTCATCGTCGCGGACGAAGACCGCGACCCGATCGGATGTCACAGGAAGGAGCGCCATGACCTCACAGGAGCTGGTCCGGACCCGCCGGGTTGTGCACCGGATCGCGGCCCACGTCCTGGGACGGCGCCGGTACCAGGTGGCCGGCCGCTTCGGCCTCCGGGCCAGTCCGGCCGGGCTGGCCACGCCTGCGTTCGGGGAGGGGCCCGAGGTGCTCCGCCTGGCCGGGACCCACCTCGTCCGGGAGGGTCCGGACGGCACCGCCTTCATGCCCGTTCCCGGGTCGAGCCTGCGGCAGTTGGCGCGGTTCGTCGACGCCGACCTCGACGTCAAGTTCTCCGTCGGCGCCGACACACCCGACATCGGTGACCCGGACGAGGTCATCGACGTCGACCCTTCGGCACTGGCCGCGCTGGCGGCGTGGCTGGATCTCGCCTGGCGGGTCCTCGACGACGTCGTCGCCGGCCTCGGCCCGGCGGCGGAGCCGGCCGTGCTGCAGCTCTGGCCCGAGCACCTCGACGCCGGGACCAACGTGGCTGTCGGCCCCGAGCAGCGGGTCAATCTCGGGTTCTCCCCCGGTGACGACCCGCGGCCTCGAGTGCCTCACCCCCGAACCGCGTCCCGCCCGGGACGATGTTCCGGGATGAGGGCCGCCGCCGGTCGGGGCAGGAGAGTTAACAGGGCGTAACGAAACCCCTTGCGACGGCGGCGCCCGAGTCCGCCCTGAACCGCGCCGGGGAGGCCCGAGACAGATGCACCCCGGTCCCAGCGACACGAGGACCACTTACACAGGGGCGCGGCGGCGCCGGGTGACCGTGGCCGTGGCCGTGGTGGCCGCCGTGGCCGTTCCTCTCCTCGTACCAGGGGCACGGGCCGCGGCCCCGGCCGCCGAGACCGGCCCAACCGTTGACGCCGTGCCGGCGCCGGCGGCGACGCCGCCGGTGGCCGTGGGCACCTCCCGCCCGGCAGCCTGCCCGGCGTCGAACGGTGACCCGAACAGCGCCAACGACGGCGCCAAGGCCGCGGGCGAGGGCACGTTCCCGTGGCCCCCCGCTCCGGCCGGGACCGACCCCGAGCAGTACGCCACCCACGCCCACACCTCGGCGGTCGGCGGGCTCCCGGAACGCCCCGCCAACTGGGCCAACGGAGGCGGAAGCTGGAAGCTGGCCAGCGCCCGGACGACCAACACCCAGGTGTCCGAGAACCCCCAGGAGCTCTGCGGCGTCGAGGGGAGCGCCGTGGACAAGGCGTGGGAGACCTCCACCGGCCGGCCCGACACGGTCATCGCCATCACCGACTCGGGCATCGAGTGGTGCAACGCACCGGTCGTCGACAAGATCTACCTGAACCGGGCCGCACTGCCGTACCCGGAGAACGCCCAGGGCCTCACCAAGCCCCAGCTCGAGCAGCAAGGGGTCGCGTTCTCCGACAGCAACCCCTACGACCTCCTCGGCACCGGCGCCCTCGACGTCTCCCAGTACCGGGACGACCCCCGGGTGCACCAGGTCACCCAGGCCGGGCCGTCGAAGGGCGTCTTCTGCGGCTCCTACATCAGTCCCGAGGACCTGATCCGGACCTTCGGATCGCCCGCTTCCCCCTACTACTACCCCACGTCGGATCCGACCGCCGAACCGCCCGCCTATCCGGGCCAGAGCCCGGCCGGGTTCACCGAGGCCATCGCCGGGTGGAACTTCCTCGACAACACCAACGACCCCTACGACGACGTTCTGTACGGGCACGGGACGGGTGAGGCCGAGGACGCCACCGCGGCGGCCGACTCGAGCGGGGAAGTCGGGACCTGTCCCAACTGCATGGTCCTGCCGATCCGCGTCGGCGAGAGCTTCATCGCCGAAGGCAACGACTTTGCCCGGGGCGCCCTCTTTGCCGTCGACAGCGGCGCCTCGGTCCTCCAGGAGGCTCTGGGCACCATCGACGAGACGACCACGGCCGCGCAGGCCATCGCCTACGCCAACGCCCACGGCGTCCCGGTGATCGCCAGCGCCGCCGACGAGGAGGCCGAGCACCACAACGAGCCCGGGAACCTGCCGGGGACGATCGTCGTCAACAGCGTCACCCAGTCACCTTCGGAGGGCGGCGCGACTCTCGACAACCCGCCGGGGTACCTGTTCCTCAACGGCTGCACCAACTACGGCGGCAACATCGGAGTCTCGGTGGAGAGCGCCAGCTGCTCCTCGGAGGCCACGGGGAAGAGCGGCGGGGTCACGGGGTTGGTCGAGTCCGAGTCCCGCACCCTGATGGAGGAGGGCAGGCTCTCCGCCTACCCACGCCTCACCACGGTCGGCGGCGCCCCCGTGGCCCTGTCGTCCACCGAGGTGCGCGAGCTGATCGAGATGTCGGCCGACGACGTCGACTTCGCCAGCGCCGTGGTCCCGTCCGGATCGGACGCCACCACGACCCTCCCGGAGCCGCCCGACAACTACGCGGTCGTCTCCCCGGTGCCCACGACCCGCTACCCGACGCAGCCGGGCTATGACACCTACACCGGCTACGGCCGGCTCGACGCCGGGACGATCCTGGCCTGGCTGGCGAAGGACAAGATCCCGCCCGAGGCCTCCTTCGGGGAGATGCAGTGGTTCCAGACCTACGACCCGACCCAGTCCGTCCGGGTACCGGTGTCGGCGGCGGCAGTGCGGAC
>DASUHN010000026.1 GCA_036273495.1 Acidimicrobiales bacterium
AGGGCAGGGAGTGGGTGAAGGCGGTGGTGAGGATCTGCTCGTCGACCCCCACGGGGCCGGCCAGCTGGCCCAGCTCCCGGGCCAGCTCGGCCCGCTCGTCCTCGGTCCCGGCCAGGAGGCCGGCGGTGTCCTCGGGCTCCCACTCGAGGAGGGCGGCGCACTGGAACACCGCCCCCCGCCGGCGGCGGCGCTGCGAGAGCCCCACCACCTTCCGCCCCGCCACCGTGACCTCCCCCGGCCCCAGCCCGGCAAAGCAGATCGTCCGCGACCAGCGGCTGTGCATCAACGGGCCCTCGTACACGCCGGCCCGGGACACGCCACATGCGCGCAGCGCCTCCTCCCAGGCCCGCCCCAGCCAGAGGAACGAACGGCCCAGGTCCTCCTCCCACAGGGGATCCCCGACCGGCACGACCACCTCGACCCACAGGAGCCGGCCGGGCCGGACCAGCACTGCGCCTCCTCCGCTGCGCCGGCGCACGATCTCCAGCCCCCGGGCGGCGGCCAGCGAGGGGTCGAAGGCCTCGGCCGGCTGAGTGCTGCCGAGCACCAGGGCCGGGACCGTCGGCCGGCACAGGACGACCCGGCGGTCATCGAGCTCGGCGTCCCGCCCGTGGATGCGGGCCGGGTGCGCGGTCAGTCGCTCGGCGGGCCAGGCGTGGGGCACGGGGCGGGCCGGGCCGTCAGGCCGACAGCGCCGGGATGGCGCCGAGGTACGGCTCCCAGGCCGGCAGCACCGCCCCCCCGGCGATCACCGCCCACATCCGGTTCCGGGGCTGGGCGGGATGGCTGCGCAGCACCAGGCCGGCCTCGTGCGGTGTGCGGTCCTCCTTGCGGGCGTTGCACGACCGGCACGACGCCACCACGTTCTCCCACGTGTGGGTGCCACCCCGGCTGCGGGGCACGACGTGGTCGATGTTCTCGGCCGCCGCCCCGCAGTACTGGCAGCGGTGGCTGTCCCGGGCGAAGACGCCCCGCCGGTTGAGGGCCACCCGCGTCTGGTACGGGATCTTCACGTAGCGCGACAGCCGCACGACCGACGGCTCGGGGAAGGTCATCCGCTCCGAGTGGAAGAAGCGCTCCGAGGGGTGGACCAGCTCCGCCCGCTCGGCCAGCACCAGCACGAGCGCCCGCCTGGAGGCCACGACACAGAGAGGCTCGAACGTGGCGTTGAGGACCAAGGAGCGCGACATGGCCTGGGGCTCAGAGGTTCCGGGCCCGCCCTGACGGGAGCTTGGGTGGTGGGAGCTGCATCGCCGCTAAAGGTAGCGGCCGGAGCGGCGCCGCCGCCGGCACCATTCGAGGTAGTCGACCAGGTCGGCGGCCTCCGGGGGATGGCCGGGGTCCCCGTAGGCCGTCTCCATGCGGAACGCGAGATAGCGCTCGTCGGGTAGGGGCAGGTGCGGGGCCCGGCGCCACCACCCGGGGACGGCCAGCCGCCGCACCGTGGCCAGCGCGGTCGGCCACAGACCGGGCCGCCCGATCAGCTGCAGCACCGACCGCCGGTCGAGGAGCCGGGTCAGCGCCGGGACTCGTTCCAGGCCCCCCCGTCGGCCCGCGGCTCCTTGGGCAGGCCGAGCACCATCTCTCCGAGGATGTTGCGCTGGACCTGCGCCGTGCCGGCGTAGATGGTCCCGGCCCGGGCGTTGAGGAAGGTGCCCGCCCACGACCCCGTGCTGTTGGGCGCGCCGGGGTCGTCGGTCTGGAAGGCGGTGGCGGGGCGCTTGCCGGTGGGCACCAGCCCGTCGGGCCCGAGGATGTCCATGGCCAGGTTGGTGACCTGCTGGTGGTACTCGCTCCAGAACACCTTGAAGATGGATGACTCGGGCCCGGGTTGCCGTCCCGCCACGAAGTTGGTGAGGCTGCGGTAGCCGAGGAAGCGCATCACCTCGACCTGGGAGTAACACCACGCCAGGCGCTGGCGCACGACCGGGTCGGCCGTGCGGCCCCGCTCGGAGGCGAGCTGCAGCAGCCGGTCCAGCTCCAGGCGGAACTCGATCGGCATGGTGGCCGCCGCCTCCCCCCGCTCGTAGCCGAGCAGGGTCATGGCCACGCCCCACCCCCCGTTGACCTCGCCCACCACGTTGTGGGCCGCCGTGCGCGCTCCCTCGAAGAAGACCTCGTTGAACTCGGACTCCCCGGTGATCATCCGGATCGGGCGCACCTGCACCCCGGGCTGGTCCATCGGGCACAGCAGGAAGGTGATGCCCCGGTGCTTGGCCGCGCTCGGGTCGGTGCGGGTGAGCACGAAGATCCAGTTGGCCTTGTGCCCGAGCGACGTCCACACCTTCTGGCCGTCGATCACCCACTCGTCCCCGTCGAGCCCGGCGCGACAGCCCAGGTTGCCGAGGTCGGATCCGGCGTTGGGCTCGGAGTAACCCTGGCACCACCTGTCCTCGCCCGAGAGGATGCGGGGCAGGAAGTGGCGCTTCTGCTCGTCGGTGCCCCACTCCAACAGGGTGTTGCCGATCATCTGGATGCCGAACACGTCGTGGCCGCCGCGAGCCGGCACCCCGGCCCGGGCGAACTCCTCGGCCACGATCACCTGCTCCAGCGCCGACAGGCCGGCGCCGCCGAATTCGCGGGGCCACGACGGCGCGAGCAGGCCGTTCTCGTAGAGGGTGCGCCGCCACTCGGACTCGAAGGCCTCCCGCTCCTCGAGCTCGAGGGCGCCGATGCCCTTCCAGCCCGTCGGCAGGTGCTCGGCCAGGAAGGCCTGGACCTTCTCCCGGTAGGCCTCGGCCTCGGGGGGGTAGCGCACCTCCATCGCCGTCGAGGCTACTTCTCTCCGCTGCGGTCCCTGTGGGCCCGGTACGCCAGGGCCGCCGCCCCGACCAGGCCACCGTCGGCGCCCAGGCCGGCCGGGACGATCCGCGTCCCCCGGCTGAAGTCGAGGCGGCTGCGCCGGTCGATCTCCCGCTGGGCGGCGCGGAAGAAGGGGGTGCCGAAGCCGAGGGCCACTGAACCGCCCACGACGGCCAGGCGTAGGTCAAGCAGATTGGCCACCGATCCGACCGCTCTCCCGACCAGCCGCCCGGCGCGCGCCACGACCTCGGGGCCCGCCTCCGCCGCCGGGCTCCCGGTGGTGGCGGCGATGCCGGTGCCCGAGGCCTCGGCCTCCAGGCATCCCCGCGCCCCGCAGGCGCAGATCCGCCCGTTCGGCACCACGGTGACGTGGCCGATATGGCCGGCGTTGCCGTCGGCGCCGTCCAGGAGGCGGCCGTCGAGCACGATCCCCCCGCCGACACCGGTCGACACGACCATGGCGATGAAGTCGGCGCAGCCCGAGGCGGCACCCCGCCATCCCTCTCCGAGCGCCAGGGCCTTGGCGTCGTTGTCGACAGTGGTCGGCAGGCCGGTGAGCTCGGCCACCCGCGTCCGGAGGGGGAAGCCCCGCCACCCCGGGATGTTGAGGGGGGACACCTCCTCGCCGTCGCGGGTCATGGGGCCGCCACAGGCGACGCCGCAGAGAGCCGGCCCGGCCCCCGGGGGGGCGGACGCCAGCACCGAGGCGACGAGCCGGGAGAGGGCCGCGAACAGCGCCTCGGCGTCGGCGGGATCGGGCCGGCGGGGAGTGGGGCGCCGGGCGGCGGCCAGCACCGCCCCGTCCCCGTCCACGACCGCCGCCGCCAGCTTGGTTCCGCCGATGTCCAGGGCCAGGCACGGCGGGCGCGACGACGGCGGGCCGGCCACGGCCGTGACGATACCGGCCGGCAACTTGTTAACTGGCGGGGCCCGCCGGGAGGCGACCGGCGGCCTACCGAGGAGGGGCGCTTGGCCAGGCAGCGATCGTTGGGCGCAGGGATGGCGGGCTTTGCCGAGCGCTTCGAGGCGGTGGCCACCAACGTCGAGCGCGTCATCCAGGGCAAGGACGAGGTCGTGCGCCTGGCGCTGGTGTGCCTGGTCGCCGAGGGCCACCTGCTGATCGAGGACGTGCCGGGCGTCGGCAAGACCAGTCTGGCCAAGGCCATGGCGGCCTCGTTCGACTGCCAGTGGCACCGCATCCAGTTCACGCCGGACCTGCTGCCGTCGGACGTGACCGGGGTGAACGTGTACAACCGGGCCAACGGCCAGTTCGAGTTCCGCCCGGGGGGGATCTTCTCGGAGATCGTTCTTGCCGACGAGATCAACCGGGCCTCGCCCCGGACCCAGTCGGCGCTCCTCGAGGCGATGGAGGAGCGCCAGGTCACGGTCGACACGACGACCTACCGCCTGCCGAGCCCGTTCATGGTGATCGCCACCCAGAACCCGGTGGAGCATCAGGGCACCTATCCGCTTCCCGACAGCCAGCTCGACCGCTTCCTCATGCGCATCGACGTCGGCTATCCGGACCGCCGGGCCGAGGTCTCCATCCTCGAGACCCACGGCGGCGCCGACCCCGTCGACGAGCTCGAGCCGGTCGTCTCGACCAAGGAGGTCGAGACGATGATCGCCACGGCGCGCGACCTGCACGTGGCACCGAGCATCCGGGCCTACGTGGTGGACCTGGCGGCGGCCACCCGCCAGCACCCGTCGGTGACCCTCGGCATGTCGCCCCGGGCGTCGCTGGCGTTGCAGCGCGCGGCACGAGCCCGGGCCGCGTCTCTCGGACGCGACTTCGTGACCCCCGACGACGTGAAGGAGCTGGCGGCGCCGGTCCTCCAGCACCGACTGGGCCTGTCGGCCGAGGCGGAGATGTCGGGAGTCGTCGTCGGCGAGGTCCTGGGCGAGGTCCTCGGATCCGTGCCGGTCCCCGCCGGCCGCCTGGCCGCCGGCTGACGCCCGGTGCTGACCCGCCGCGGCTGGCTGGTTCTGGCCAGCGCGGGAGCTTCCTGGTTGGCGGGCCGGCTGCTCGGGCTGCTCGAGCTGCACGTGGTGGCGGTGGCCGCCGCCGCCGCCGTGGTCGGCGCCGCCATCTACGTCCGGGTGGTGCCGTTCCGGCTCGACGCCCGCCGCCAGGTTCGCCCGACCCGGGTCCACCTCGGCCAGCCGGGCCGGGTCGACCTGGCCCTCACCAACGTCACGACCCGGCGCACCCCGCCCCTGGTGGCCGAGGAGCCCTTCGACGACGGGCGGCTGGTGGCCCGGTTCCAGGTGCCCTCCCTCGGCCCGGGAGAGACGGGCCGGGCCGCCTACCGCATCCCCACCGACCGTCGGGGCCGCTTCCTCACCGGACCGATCACGCTCCGGCTGGTGGACCCCTTCGGCCTGGCGTCCGGCGGCGCCACGGTCGGGCGGGCGTCGGCGGTGCTCGTGTACCCGCGCATCGACCCCATCTCCGGCATGCCCCCCGCCCCGGGCCGCGACCCTCACGCCGGCACCCACCAGCGCGCCGGGCGCCTCCAGGGCGAGGACTTCTACGCCCTGCGCCCCTACGAGGTCGGCGACGACCTCCGCCGGGTGCACTGGCCCGCCACGGCGCGCGCCGACGACCTGATGATCCGCCAGCTGGAGCTGCCCTGGCAGCACCGCACGACGGTTCTCCTCGATGTGAGGCGGGCCGTGCACACTCCCGAGTCGTTCGAGGAGGCGGTGTCGGCGGCGGCCAGCATCCTCACCGGCTCGCACCGCTCGGGGGCCGTCACCCGCCTGGCCACCACCGCCGGCCTGGACTCCGGGTTCGACGCCAGTCCCGCCCACTGGGAGGCGGCCCTGGCCGCCCTGGCCGGTGTCCGCCTCACCGGAGCCGCCAACCTGGCCCGGGCGGTGGCGTCCCTGCGGCGCCACGGCGGGGGATCGAGCGTGGCGGTGATCACCACCGGTGCGGCCAGCGCCGGGGACCTCCGGGCCGTCTCGGCCCTGCGCGAGCGGGTGGGGCTGGTGGTGCTGGTGCTGGTGGAAGGCCCCGGTCAGGGGGCCA
>DASUHN010000027.1 GCA_036273495.1 Acidimicrobiales bacterium
CGAGCGGCGTTGCTGATCCGTTCCAGCCACCACGCCGGGGCATTGTCCGTGATGTGCGGGATGTTCGAGTAGTCGTGCCAACGGCAGATCCGCCCGTCGCGGAGGGCGGTGACCGACACGAAGGAGTGGTCGATGACCTCCCCGGTGTGGAAGGTCCAGCGCTCGGTGTGCTCGGTCATCACCAGGTCACCCTCACCGATCATGTGCGCCCCGGGTAGGTGGGTGTAGCCGTCCAGGGGCTCGAGGCCGATCTTCAGCCGGGCGATCACGCCTTCGGGTCCGGTCCCTCCCGGACCGGGCGTACCGACGTCGGTGTAGTGGGCGTCCTCGGCGAGCAGAGACTTCATGGCCTCCCAGTCCCGGGCCGCCAGGGCGTCCCAGAACTGCTGCACCACTTTCTTGTTGGCGGAGGTGTCGGAGGTGTCGGAGCCCACTGGCCCATTCAACACCCGGTCGGTGAGCCCCGCCCGGTATCGGTCCGGTGGACGGGGGCGGGGCGTGCGCCTGGAGGGGCGCTTCGGGCACGCTGTCCAGAATGAGACGGTTGGGAACGACGCCGAGGCAGACCGCTCCGGTCACGACCACGCCGTTCAGGGTCGGAGAAGCGAACTTCGCGTGCGCGTACGCCGTCGACATCGCCGCTGACGACGATCGGACCTCGGAGGAGTGGGCGCGGGAGGCGTGGGAGGGAGCACCGGCACCGATGCGCTGGTTCATGGTGCTGGGCTGGCGCTTCGTGCTCGGACTGCGTCTGGGCCCGCGTGGGTCGATGGACCACATTCTCGGATGGCGGATCGTCGCGAGCCGCCCGGACGCAACGGCATGCGAGCTCCGGTCCCGGTTCCTCCAGGCCTACAACACGTTCGTGAAGGACAGCGGTCGACTCGTGTGGTCGACGCTCGTCTTCTACGAGCGGCTCAGCGCTCGGCTCATCTGGCCACCGGTGTCGCTCTTGCACCGGCCCCTTGTCCGCATGGCCTTGCGGCGGGCGCGGGCGGCCCCGCCTCACCTGCCAGACGGCCGTTGACCACCGGAGGAGTTCTTCACGCCGGGTACGCCTCGATGTCCGTCGCTTTCACCGACACCCACACGCGACCGTGGTCGGCGAGGGCCAGCTCGGCCACCGCGCCGGCGGTGACCTCGGCAACGAGCGGGACCTCGCCGGTTATCCGTACTCGGGCCCGGTCCCCCGCCGGGTACAGCTCGGCCACGGCCCCGGCCCACACGTTCCGGGCGCTGCCCTCGGGGGGTCGGCGGTGGAGGGTGACCGCATTGGGCCGGAACGCCACGAACGAGGAGCCCTCGAGGGGGGCCGCCGTGGTCAGGAGGGCGCCGCTGTCGAGCCGGACGGTGGTCCCCGAGGCCCGGCCCTGGAAGAGGTTGAGCCCGACCATGGTCGCCACCCACGCCGAGCGAGGCCGGGCGGTCACGTCGACCAGCGGCCCCTCCTGGCTCACCCGACCGTCCTCGATCACGACGAGCCGCTCGGCCAGTGCGGCGGCCTCGATCGGATCGTGGGTGACGACCATGCGAGATCCGGGGTAGCGGGCCAGCTCGTGACGGAGGAGCTGGCGGAGCTCGGCCCGGGCGGAGGCGTCCACCGCGGCCAGCGGTTCGTCCAGCAGGAGGACCGTGGGTTCGCCCACCAGCGCCCGGGCCAGCGCCACGCGCTGGGCCTGGCCCCCGGACAGCTGGCGGGGGCGGAGGCGGGCGACCTGGGGGATGCCGACCCGCTCGAGCCAGGTCGACGCCCGCGTACGGGCTTCGGCTCGAGGGACGCCTCGCGCCCGCAGGCCGAAGGCCACGTTCTCCAGGGCCGAGAGGTTGTCGAACAGGCGCGGCTCCTGGAACACGACGCCGAGGCGGCGCTGCTCGGGCGGCATCCTCACCTGCCGGGAGGGGTCCTCGACCACCGTGCCGTCGACCGCCACGGCACCGGCGTCGAGGGGAACCAGGCCCGCCAGGGCGCGCAGGAGGGTGGTCTTGCCCGCGCCGTTGGGCCCGACGATGGCCACGGCCGCGCTGTTGTCCACGTCGAGGTCGACGCACAGCCGAAGAGTGCCGAGGGTCAGGTCGACCCGGGCGCACAGGCTCACGGGTTGCCGAGCCAGCGGTCCCGGAGCCCGACCAAGACTCCGAGCGACACGGCCAGAAGCACCAGGGACAGGGCCAGGGCGGTGGCTTCGTGACCAGATTCGATGTCCAGATAGATGAGCAAGGGAGTCGTCTGGGTGGACCCGGGGAGGTTGCCCGCAAAGGTGATCGTGGCCCCGAACTCTCCGAGGGCCCGCGCCCAGGTGAGAGCCGCTCCCGCGGCCAGGGCCGGGGCCACGGCCGGCAGGGTGACCCGTCGGAACCGGTAGGCGGGGCCCGCCCCCAGCGTGGCGGCGGCCTCTTCGCCCCGTCGGTCCATCGACCGGAAGGCCGCCTCGGCCGTGACGATCAGGAAGGGCATCGACACGAACGCCTCGGCCAGGATGGCGCCCGAGGTGTTGAACACGAACCGCCACCCGGTCAGGTTGTAGATGAGCTGGCCCGCCAGCCCCCGCCGGCCGAACGCATAGAGCAGGGCGATGCCCCCGACCACGGGGGGAAGAACCATCGGCAGCGTCACCAGCCCCCGTAGGACCGACCGCCCCGGGAACCGGCGGCGGGCCAGGATCCAGGCGAGGGGCAGCCCCAGCACCAGGGCGATGGCCAGGGCCCCCAGAGAGGTCTCGAGCGACAGCCGCAGGGCCACGTAGGCGTCGTGCGCCGACAGGTCCGACAGGAGCGTCGACCAGGAGACCCGTTCCAGCAGCCCCACCAGGGGCAGGACGATCATGACCACGGCCCCGGCGGCGAGTACCGCGGGGGCCGCAGCCTGGATCAGCGCGCTCCGGCTACTGCGGGGGGAGGAAACCGCCGGCCTCCAGGGCCTTCTGCACGTCGCCGGAGACGGCCGAGTCCACGAACGCCTGGGCGGCGGCGTGGTTCTCGGTGGCCTTCAACACGGCAATGGGATAGGTGATGTCCGGCTGCAGCGAGTCCGGGACGGTCACGCCTTCGACCGACGATCCCGCCGCGGTCACGTCGGTCACGTACACCACCGTCGCGTCGGCCTCTCCCGAGGTCACCTTGGCCAGCGCCGACTTGACGTCGGTCTCGAGCGACTTCGGATCGACGGTGATGCGCTGCGACGCCAGCACGGAGCGGGTGTAGTCCCCCGCCGGGACCCCGACCGCCTCGAGCACCACCGTGACGCCGGACCGGGCCAGATCGGTCAGGCCGGTGATGTGCCTCGGGTTGCCGGGGGCTACAGCAATCTCGAGCTTGTTCCGGGCGAAGGTCACCGGCGTTTCCACCAGACCGGCCGAGACCAGCTTGTCCATGTTCTTGGTGTCGGCCGAGGCGAAGACGTCGGCAGGGGCGCCCTGTTGGATCTGAGTCACCAGGGCGTTGGAGCCGGCGAAGTTGTAGGTCAGATCCAGACCGGAGTTGGCGCCGGTGAGGGTGGTCTTGGCCGAGTTGAAGGCCCCGGTGAGCGAAGCGGCGGCAAAGACGGCCAGGCTGCCGGTGATCGGTGCCGGCGTTGTCGTGGTCGACCCGGCCGCGGTGGACGTCGTCGTGGCCGCCACGCTCGAGGAGCGGCTGGACCCGCAGGCTGCCAGTGACAGCGAACAGACGGCCAGGGCGGCGGCCCCGACGGTCCTCGAGCGTGAGCCCATGGACGCGGCTCTCCTTCTCTCAGACGTCGGGGATCTCCACCACGACGTTCGTCGACTTCACCGAGGCGACCGCCATGACCCCGGGGGCCAGGCCCAGCTCGTCGGCCGCCTCCCTGCTCATCAGCGACACCACCCGGAACGGGCCGGCCTGGATCTCGACCTGGGCCATGACCTTGTCCTTGGTCACCTTGGTGACCAGGCCCGGGAAGTGGTTCCGGGCCGATTCCGCCACCGGGGGCGCACTGGCCCCTCCCGCCCGCTGGGCCGAGAACCGCGCCAGGGCCACCCCGTCGAGGCGACGCCGGCCGCCGGCGGAACGGGTGGCGGGGAGCTGTCCACCGTCGACCCAGCGCCGCACGGTGTCGGGGCTGACTCCCAGCAGCTCCGCCGCCTGGCCGATGGTGAAGGAGGGCACTGCTGCAATGTTAACTCGCGAATACGGTCTGATAGCCGGTCTGCGCCTGTGAATACAACCTATCGATGCCTGATCCACAGCTTTTGCCAGTCAGCGACCCGGGGCCGAGATCGGCCGGCGGGACCCTGTCCGGGACGTCCAAGCCGTCGAACCCACGCCGCGCCGGCGGCTCCGGCCCCGGAGTCCGCAACATCTGATGCTCCGTGTCCGCCACCGCCGCCTGTTCGTACCCTCTGGGGATGTCAGGGACGGCTCTGGGAGCGGTCGAGCGGGTCGCCTGCTATCCGGTGAAGTCGCTGCGGGGCCGGTGGTCGGGCCATGTCCGGATAACGGACCTCGGCGTCGAGCATGACCGCTCGTACGCCGTCTACGGGCAGGACGGGAAGATCGCCAGCGGCAAGACCACCCGCCGGTTCCGCCGGATGCCACACCTGCTGGACCTGCAGGCATGGGCAGAGGAAGGCGCCGTCTATGTGGGCCTGCTCAACGCGTGGACCTTTCCGGCCACCGATCCGGCCGCCTGGAAGGCCGTGAGCGAGGTGGTCGGTGAGCCGATCGAGATCCGGCGGGAGGCCGGAGTGGCCCACAAGGACGTTGCTCCGCTCCACCTGATGACAACGGCTTCGCTGCGCTGGGCTGCCGCCCTGCGACCCGGCTTCGACGATGCCGCGGCGCGCTTCCGGCCCAACGTCGTGATCGGGGTGGAGGGCACCGACCGAACGGAGGACGACTGGGTGGGCAGGAGGCTGCAGGTCGGCGCCTGCGTGTTCCGGGTCACCCAACGCGTAGAGCGCTGCGTCATGCCGACCCTGGCCCAGGACGGGCTCCCGTTCCTCCCGGGACTGCTGGCGGCGCTGACCACGGAGTCCGACGCTTGTCTCGGTGTTTACGCCGAGGTCGAGGTTCCGGGTGACATCTCGCTCGGCGACCGGGTCGCCTTCGCTTAGCCCCTGGGGTCAGACGATCATCGCCCCGCGAGGGCGGCGGCGAGCGACGCCACCCCCTGTCACGATTGGGGATGGTCGATCGGGACCTCCCAGCGTCGATCCCCGGGGTGGGACGGCAGCGGTGGAACCACAACATCCACTACGGGCTCCAGCTCCTGGACCTCGTCCCCGCCGGGGCCACGGACGCCCTCGAGGTGGGTTGCGGCGAAGGGTGGCTGGTGGGGGAGCTCACCGGGCGGGTGAGCAACGTCGTCGGCCTCGATCCCGATGAGGAGAGCATCTCAGCGGCGCGGAGCCACCACGCCGTCGGAGGCGTCGGGTACGTGCAGGCCGACCTTCTCAACCATCCGTTCAGGCCCGCCTCCTTCGACTTCATCTCCTGCGTCTCCGGCCTTCACCACATGGACGAGGAAGTGGGGCTGGTCCGCATGATCGACCTGTTGCGCCCCGGAGGCACCGTGGCCATCGTCGGCTTGGCGCGAGCCCGGCTGCCCTACGATCTTCCCTGGGAGCTGGCCGGCGCCGTGGCCACCCGGGCGCGTCGCGAAGTGGACGACCCCCGCATCGTCAACGTAGAGGCTGACGTGTTCGACTGGGTTCCCGAGCACAGGCACGACCTCGTGTTCTTCGGGATGTGGCTCTCGCATGTCCCGCCGCCGGCGTTCGAGCGCTTCTGGGAGAAGGTGAAAAGCTGTCTGGCGCCCGGCGGGCGGGTAGTCTTCGTGGACGAGGACCACCGGGCGAGCGGAGTTGTCGATGACCCTCGGCTGGTGGAAGGAGTTCCAGTCGTCCGGCGGGTGCTGGCCGACGGGCGGGAGTACGACGTCGTGAAGGTCTTCTGGAACGTCGAGGAGCTCGAGGACCGGCTCGGTCGGCTGGGCTGGGACATCCGGGTCGCCAGACTCGGCGACATGCTCCTGTACGGCGATTCCGGGGGATGATCAGCATGCCCACCACGGTCGAGGTCCGCGAGGCGCCACCTCGGGAACGAAGCTTCGCCGCGCGTTCACGGCGTCGTTCTGGGACGGTCGGTGGACACCACGGACGACGACTACTCCTAGACGTCTCTGCTGTTGCCTACTTGCTGCTCGCGAAATGACTCACGCATTCACCCTGGTTCTTGTACACGGAGCCGGTTTGCCAGCCGCCGTTCTTGCAGCCGTCCTTGGAAGACACGTGCTGATCGCCATACTGGAGATCGGTGAACGTGGCGGTCGTGCCGAAGTTCCCGCGCAACCGCAGGTATACGTCGTTGAAGTTCATATGCTCGCCGTGGTCCTTGAACTCGGTCGAGGAGTACCAGATGCCGTCAACGTTGTAGTCGATCGTGCCATCAGGCCGCTCGCCCACGTAGATGGTGTGGGCGGTACCGGCCGTCCGGCTACCGGGGACGGCGAATACCGGGGGATCGGCAACTGCATTGGCGTTGTCCCTTGCCCAACCGATGCTGTCCGCGCTGAACAGAGACCCCGCCTGCAGGCGGGGGTTGCCCGTGGTCACCTCGTCGTCGACAAGGAAGTCGACCCCACGCGAAGCTCCGTTGTCGAGGTAGGACACCTGGATCCAGGGTGTTCCGTACTGGTTCACGAATGAGTCGGTGCCCACCAAAGGCACTAGCCGGTTCACGTGCAGCGTCGCATCAGCTGTGCCGCTGTCACGCGTGATGGTCACCTGGCTGCCGTCCGGTGCGGCGGTGGCGCTGGCGTTGGAGGACACGTCCCACGTCTGCCCCTTCCAGCTCACGGTGCCGCCACTCGCGAAAGCAGCTGAGCTACCCATGCCGACCAACCCACCAATTGCAGCTGTAATGATGCCCATCCTGCGCGCCTTCGTTGTAAGGCCGCGTTTCCGATCCGCCAGCGTCGCGTTCATCGAAGCTCCCTTCGGAACTATCCTGGACGCCGGTTTCGCCTCTTGCTCACCGACCGCACTTAGTGCTGTGTGAACCAAAGCGGGTTATGTGCCGCAATTCCGGGCTGCCGGGACAAGCAAAGACGTCCCGACCGCCAATTGCGGGCGCCGCGAAGAACATTGCGCCCGAGGTGGCTCCGCCCCGGATCTGCACTCTCGCCCCGGCCGCGCGGTATCGCTCATCCCAGTGATTTCCGGTGGGACCGACCCACCGCCGACCCGACCAGCATCGGCACTTCGGCGCTCCTGCGATCAGCACCTGTACCGTCTGTTGACGCGCACTGCGACAATATTCCGGCACACGGTCCGGCCTGCTCATGCCGAGGTGGGAGGAGATCTCAGCATCAGTGAGCCGAATGGGTGCTGGCAGTGGCCCGCTCTTCGTCGAGGGCCTGCTTGACCTCGGGTAGTGCCTGGCTCATGCAGCAGGGACAGGCGTCGTACCACTGGCGGAGGCCTTCGGTGATCTCCGGGTGCTGGTGCTCGTGGGCCATGAGTTGCTCCTTTGCTCGAGTGGCGGTGGCGGCCAGGTCGGCCAAGCTGGCATCCTCGTCGGCAAGGGCAGCCAGTGATACGGGGGTGCCCCTACTGACGAGGGCGCGGATGTGTCGTTCGAGGCCGGGGATGCCGACCGTCATGCCGGCGGCGACCCTGCCGCCGTCGATCCAGAAGGCGGCGAAATGGCGGCTCTCGGGTGCGCCTCGGAACACGACGGTGTCGCACCCGGGTGCGTGTCCGGTGTATTCGACCATGACGTCGTACTGCTTGGAGGTGAAGGTCGGGATCCAGTCGTAGGCAGCGGGGTGCCCGAGCATGTTGGCGGCGGCCACCGGTGGTTGGGTGAGGGCGGACCACCAGTGTTCGGACCGGACCCGGGTGCCGAACACGGGGTGCTCGACGCTGGCCACGTCACCCGCGGCGTACACGCCGGGCGCGCTGGTGGCCAGGCCGGCGTCGGTCAGGACGCCGCCGGCTACCTTCAGCCCGGCCGCCTGGGCCAGCTCAACGGCCGGCTCGACCCCGAGGCCGGCCACGACCAGGTCCGCGTCGAGGATGGTGCCGTTGGACAGCTCGACGCCTTCCACGGCCGAGCGGCCGCGCACCGCCGTGACGGTGACGCCGGGGTGCAGGGCCACGCCGTGTTCGGCGTGGAGGTCGGCGAAGACCGCGCCTATGTCGGCGCCGAGGGAACGGGCGAAGGGCACGCCGGAGCGAAAGACCAGGGCGATCTCCAGGCCGAGGCGTCGCAGGGATGCAGCCACCTCGGTGCCGATCCAGCCGGCGCCGACCACGATGGCCCGCCGCCCCGGCATTGCCGCGGCCCGGATGGCATCGGCGTCTGCAACCGTGCGGAGGTGGTAGACGCCCTCGAGGCCGGAGCCGGGGACCGTGAGGCGTCGCGGGTGGGCACCGGTGGCCAGCAGCAGCTGGTCATAGGTGATGGTGCCACCCGGTTCGAGCCTCACGCGCCGGGCAGCGGGGTCGAGGGCGACGGCCCGGGTGGAGGTCAGCAACTCGACGCCGTGGCCGGCGTACCAGCGCTCGGCGTGCACGGCGGTGTCGTCGAAGCCGGAACGCCCCCGTAGGTAGGACTTGGACAGAGCAGGCCGCTCGTAAGGACGAAGCGGCTCGCCGGTGACCAGCGTGATGCGCTCTTCGTAACCCCATCCTCGGAGCGACTCGGCCGCCTTGGCGCCGGCCAGTCCGCCGCCGATGATGACGATCGGTGCCCCGGTCATCGGCTGACGTCGGGACGGACCTCGCTGGCCGAAAGGGTTCCGGGCAACACGGTCCCATCGGAGCAACGCGCCACCCGGTAGCGGCGCCCGTGCTGCCCCGGTTGGGCCGCCACCACGCGGAAGCCGTGCCCCCACCGGCCGTCGAAACGGTTGCGCACCTCGGCCGGGCCGATGAGCGGATCGTCCTCGCCTATCGAGCGGTCCACCAGGGTCAACGTCCCCCCCATCGTCAGGCCACCGCCGAGGTAGGGGTCCGCCCGATCCGAACCTTCCAGACCTTGGGTCCGGCTTCGAGGTAGTCCCAGCTGAACTCATCGGGGTGCTCGGCGGCGAACTGGTAGCGCAGCGGCTTGGGGTCGTGGTCATTGACCAGCACGAAGGCGGCGGCTGGGGCCAGGGCGGACCAGGTGGTGAAGATCAACTGGTGGCGCTGGGCGGGCGCCAGGCGGCGCACGTCGAGCGCGGGATCGTCGCCACCCACGACCTGCATCTCATGTTCCGGCCCGGGGTCGTGGGGTTGGAAGCGGGCCAGCCGGTGCAGCAGGGCAGTGAGGGCCACGGCCAGCCGGGGATGGTCGTGGCGGACCTGGGACCAGGTAGCGGCAGCTTGCCGGCACGCTTCGTCGCCGCCCCCGGCGCGAGCCAGGCCGACCAGCGCATCGGACAGTGCGACGGAGAGCACCGCTTCGGCTCCGTGGGGGGACCCGGGACCGGCCTTGGCGGCGGAGAAGGCCCGCGCCATGTCGCCGAGGACGTCCGCCAGTGACGTGGTGTCAGAGCGGAGCAGTGCGGGCAGGAGGACGTCGTTCTCGTCGGCCACATGCCGGGCGAACAGGTCGGAGAACTCGCATGCCAGGGTGGCGCATGCCTGGGGATCCTCGACCGAGGCCAGCGCCTCGGCTTTGGCTTCGAGCAGCCGGTGCTCCGCCACCATCGCATCGACCGTTTCCGTCAAGCCGGCAGCGACGGCCCGGTAGATGGTTCCCTCCTCAGCGGCGGCGTGGGGCAGCACCTCGCCGGCCAGGTAGGCGATCAGCTCGGCTCGCGGGTGATCGAAGGCCTCTCCGGCTGCCGCCGTTCCGGCCAGGGCCGCCGTCTTGGCGCGCACCCCCTCCAGCAGCTCCTCGTGGTGAGCCCGGATGGCCCGGCCGGCCTCCTCGTCTCTTTCCGCCATGGCATGCCTCCTGATTGGGTCAGAACCTTTTTTCTAGCACTTCATAGATTAACTCTGGGAAGTTCTCGTCGCAACCACCACAGCACCCCGGGCTGCTCTTCCCGGTCCGAGCCCCAGATTGGCCAGCGCCGTGGCCCCGGCGACGGCCAGCGCGGCTCCCCCGGCCGTCACCGGATCCGCCCAGCCGCCGGCCAGGCCGGTGACCACGCCCACAAAGCCGGCCGTGGCGGCCAGGTAGGTGAGCCGTCCGGCGCGTCGGTCCCACAGGTGGGTGAACAGGAGCGGCCTTCCGTCAGCACCGGTCTTGATCCCCCGCGCGCGCAGGATCCCCCAGCTGATGAACGGGACGACCTTGTGGGCGTGGCCGACGAGGGCGAGACCCAGCCAGGCGGCCAGGGCGGCCACCTCGGCACTGACCATCCGACTACGTACGGCCGTGCCGATCGGCGCCAGCCCGGCAACGGCGGCGAAGGCCGCCGCCGCCGCGAGGAACCCCATGGACGTGAGCACGAAGGCGTGGAGGAGCTCGAGGGGGCGGCGCCGGTGCCGCACCAATCCGCAGAAGGACGCCACGTGCGCCGCCATCCCAGCGGCCACGACCACCGCACCGGCCAGCACCGGCCCGCGCCATGCCCCCATGAGCCCTGTTACGAGGACCACCACGCCGGCAGGCAGGAGCCACACCGCCAGCGCCCCCGGGCTGCGCCCCGGGCGGTGGGCCAGGAGGAACATCGGCCAGAGCTTCTCGGCTACGGCCACATAGGTAAGGCCCAGCCAGGCGATGAGTCCGATGTGGGCATGGGCCAGCACCACATGTGGATCGAGTCCGAACCATTGCTCGCCCGCCTGACGGTCGAAGGCGTAGGTCACACCGAAGCCGGCCGTGGCCAGCAGCCCTGCCAGCGACAACCGCAGGCCGGTCACCGACGGGCCCCGGCCCGGCCCCCACAGCGGGCCGGTGAGGTTCCAAGCGGCCAGGGCGAAGCCGACGGTGAGGACGGCGCCGGCGACGGCCACCACGTGGTCGGCACCAGCGGCAAAGCCGGCCGGTAGGGCCCAGCAGCCCGCCACGATCAGCCCGAACGACAGGCGAGCGACAGCGACCGAGCGCAGGGCGCGCCGACCGACGACGGCGGCGAACTGGTGGAAGGCGCCGAGCACGCCGGTGCTGAGGAAGGCCAGCATCACGAGGTGTACCGCCGCGATCGGCGCGTCGTCCGTGGGGGCGGCCACCAGGTGCCGCCCGACCAGGGCCACGGCCACCCCGGCGCCGACCAGGCCGACCCCGCCCGCGGCCAGGAAGGACAGGGGGACGTCCGGAGGCGGCACACTCGCCGGCATGCCGGGCATCCCACCCCCGGTTGCCACGGAAGGCCTCCCCGGGATCGCCGAGGCCGCCACCGGCGCCGGCACTGGGCCCCGGCCAGCGACGACGCCCAACCGGGTTGGGCTGTCGACAGCTGGGCTCACCGAGGCACGATGCCCACCCTGCGCGCGGACGGGGTGAAGCCCAGGCAGGCGGCCGCCTCGGGTGAGAGCCGCTCGGGCGTCCATGGCGGGTCCCAAACCACCCGGACCTCGCTGGACACGCCGAGGGGCCCGACGGCAGCGGCTACCGCCTGGCCGGCCTCGGCCGGCAGCATGTCGGAGACCGGACAGCCCGGGGTGGTGAGGGTCATCTCCACCACCACCCGGCCATCCTCGTCCCGGACGTCGTAGACCAGGCCGAGGGACACCACGTCGAGGCCGAGCTCGGGGTCGTACACGCAGCTAAGGGCATCGAGCACCGCCTCGCGGGCCAGTTCGTCGACGCCGCTCATGCCGCCGGGCGGAAGGTGACCCGCCAATCCCCTCCGCCGATCTCCTCGGCCTCGTGCATGAAGCCTTGGGATCCGAGCACCCCCTCCAGCGGGACCGGCTCGAAGGGGGCCACGATGACGATGGGCTGGCCCGGCTCCAGGCCGGCCACCGCCTCCATGATCGCCTCGAACGGCTCCTGGCCGGCGGCCAGGATCGGGCGTACGTCCAGCACAACAGGCTCGATAGGCATACATCTAGTTTATCGACCCCGTGCTAGAAATTTGCCAGAGCCGAAGGTCCCGAACCACCCGGTCCGGCCCGAAGGTCGTCGGGTGCCCATCATGCGGTATGCCCAACCGGGTGCCCGCCCCGGGCGCCGCCTGACCGGACGACTCCTGGGGTAGGAAGCCGGGGTGAGCGAGCCCCGGCCTCGGGCCAGCGTGCACGGCTTTCCCCGCATCGGGGCCCGGCGCGAGCTCAAGTCGGCGGTCGAAGGTTTCTGGCGGGACGAGGTGGGGATCGAGGCGCTGCGGGCGACCGGGAGGCGCATCCGCCACGACACCTGGGCAGCCATGGCGGCGGCGGGCGTCGACCTCGTGCCCTGCAACGACTTCTCGTTCTACGACCACGTCCTGGACACCGCCGTACTTATGGGGGCGGTGCCAGCCCGCTACCGGGGCGTGACTGGTGACCTGGCGGCCTACTTCGCCATGGGCCGGGGCGGGCGCGGGCAGGCGGGAGAGCCCGACCTGGGCCCTATGGCGATGACCAAGTGGTTCGACACCAACTACCACTTCATCGTGCCCGAGCTGGGCCCGGACACCCACTTCGATCTGGGCGGGTCCAAGCCCTTCGACGAGCTGGCCGAAGTCCGCGGGGTGGCCGTCTCTGTGAAGCCGGTCCTACTGGGACCGGTGAGCTTCCTCCTGCTCGCGCGCCCGGAACCCGGGATGGATCGCTTCGACCCTTTGTCGCTCCTGGACGACCTGCTCGAGGTGTACGCGCAGGTGCTGGCCCGCCTGGCCGAAGGGGGCGCCGCCTGGGTGCAGCTGGACGAGCCGGCCTTCGCCGCCGACCGCTCCCCTGGTGAGCTGGCCGGCCTCCAGCGGGCCTGTTCCCGGCTGGGCGGCCTCTCCCACCGCCCACCGCTGGTGGTCTCCACCTACTTCGGCCATCCCGGGGACGCGCTCGGCGTCATCGCCGACAGCCCCGTCGAGGGAGTGGGCGTCGACCTGGTGGCCGGCCCCGAGGGACTGGCCCTGCTGGAGGCGGCCGGCCCGGCACTGGCCGACAAGGCGGTGTTCGCCGGCGTGGTCGACGGGCGCAACGTGTGGGCCAACGATCTCCGGCGGTCCCTGGAGCTGCTCCGCAGGGTGGCCGACCTGGCCGACGTGGTGGTGTCGACCTCGTGCTCCCTGCTCCACGTCCCGGTCAGCCTGGCCAACGAGGAACGGCTGGACGAGGGGCTGCGCGCTCGGCTGGCCTTCGCCACCGAGAAGCTGGGTGAGGTCGGCGTCCTGGCCCGCGCCCTCGAAGAGGGGCCGGACGTCTCCGCCGACGTGCCGTCGGGGCGACACCCGGCACGCGGGGGTTCTGCTCCGGCTTCGAGCGGAACGACCGGCACGGCACCGGACGGGGCCTGGGTCCGGCCCCCGGTGGAGCAGCGGCGGCAGGTCCAGCAGGACGCACTGGGCCTTCCCCTCCTACCGACCACCACGATCGGCTCGTTCCCCCAGACCGCCGAGCTGCGTGCAGCCCGAGCCGACCTGGCCTCGGGGCGAATTCGGCCGGCGGACTACCAGGCCCGGATGCGGGCCGAGATCGACGCGGTCATCGACCTGCAGGAACGGGTCGGCCTGGACGTTCTGGTCCACGGCGAGCCCGAGCGGAACGACATGGTCCAGTACTTCGCCGAGCAGCTCGGCGGCTTCGCCGTCACCGAGTCCGGCTGGGTCCAGTCCTACGGCACCCGCTGCGTACGCCCCCCGATCATCCACGCCGACGTGTGGCGGCAGGACCCGATGACCGTCGAGTGGTGGCGCTTGGCCTCCTCCCTCACCCGCCGGCCGGTCAAGGCCATGCTGACCGGACCCGTCACCATGGTGCTGTGGTCGTTTCCTCGGGCCGACCAGCCCATCGGGGATACGGCCCGCCTTGTGGCGCTGGCCCTGCGGGCCGAGCTGGCGGACCTGGAGCGGGCTGGCGCGGTGATCGTCCAGGTGGACGAGCCGGCCTTCCGAGAGGGCCTACCCCTGCGGGCTGCCGACCGACCGGGCTACCTGGCCTGGGCGGTGGACTCGTTCCGCACCGCCACCGGAGGCGCCCGAGCCGCCACCCAGGTGCACACGCACATGTGCTACTCGGACTTCGCCGGCATCCTCGACGCGGTGGCCGCCCTCGACGCCGACGTGGTGTCATTCGAGGCAGCGCGCTCATCGATGGAGCTCCTGGTGTCGCTCGAGGGCTCTGGGCTCGCCTCCGGGATCGGCCCCGGTATCTACGACGTGCACTCGCCCCGTGTGCCGTCGGTCGAGGAGCTGGTGGCCCTGTTGGGCCCGGCAACAGAGGCCGTGGGTGCCGCCCGGCTCTGGGTCAACCCCGACTGCGGTCTCAAGACTCGCACCTACGCCGAGGTCGAACCGGCTCTGGTCCACATGGTGGAGGCGGCCCGGATCGTGCGGGCGCGGTTGGCCGAGCACGAGGGATGAGGCCGCCCGGCCGGGTGGCGAACTGAACCTCGGCGCGGGCAGGATCCTCAATCCGAGGTGGACACCCGGGCTCTAAGCGTGGCCAGTACCGCGTCATAGGCTCGTCGGGACGTTTCCAGAGCGTTCGCCTCCTGGGCGCGCACGAGATCCTCATCTCCTGTGTCGGTCACGTCCATCGGCGCCACGACATCGCTTGGATCCTCCAGGCCGCAGTGTGCTACCGCCGGGCTCTCGTACCGCTCCAGTCCGGTCGCCACGTCGTCGCTCACGGCAACGATGCAGTTCCTCCCGGCGAGCTGTTGGGTCAGGGCGACCGCAGACCGCGCCGGCCCGGGGGATGGCGGGAACCACAAGGGGCGCTGGGGGGTCGCACCACGGTGGGCCAGCCGCCCCCATCGGGGTCCGCTGAATCGGACCTGGAACGCGCTGTAGGCACGCCGGGCCACGGTGACGCCATCGTTCGGGCTGGCCGGCAGATCCTGCCCGCCCGTGTATCCCGGCGCGCCACGGCCTGTCGCCTCCAGCCGGGCCAGATCGAACGCTGCTACGCCGTGGACACCGGCCAGGGGGCCGGGGCACGTCTCCAGCCCGGACAGGTAGGCCTCCATCACCCGTTCGTAACGGGCGGGGGCGACCACGTCCACGACCACGCCGAGCCCGTCGGCGGTGAGCCGGGTGAGGGCCCTGATGCCGGCGTCGGTAGCTGGAATCCTGACGAGGAGGTTGGGTCGGCGGATCTGTGTGTACAGCGCCCGGACAGTGGCGATGATACCGGTGGTGTCGTGGGCGAGTACGGGGGGCAGGTCGATGACGATGAAGCCGTCATGCCCTCCGCTCGCATCGTAGACCGGCTGCAGCCAGGCGAGGGCGGCGGTGACGTCGGAGATGATCAGCTCCCAGTAGATCTCCTCCACGCCCACGTGGCGCCGGGACAGGGAGGCGATCTGCGCGTCGTACTCGGCCGATCCCCACACCATGTGCTCGAAGAGGCTGGGGGAGCGGATGGCGCCGCGGATCCCGCGCTTGGCCAGATGGCCGAGGCGGCCCGAGTGCAGGTAGGAGCGTCGGACACAGTCGAGCCAGGGGCTGGTGCCACACTCCGCGTGGAGCAGTTCCAGAAGGTTCACCCGGACCTCGCAGTGGGCGTCGTGTCGCTACCTACGAGCAGGGTAAGGCCGGGGCCGGCTCCTTGGAATCGGCAAAAGCCGTGCGTGCTTGGATGCGGGAAACCCGGCGGCCGGGCTCCTAGCTGGCGGCCAGGGCTCGCTGGTGGTCGACGACGAACTGAACCACCTCGACCCTGCTGCGCAAGCCCAACTTCTGCATCAGATGGGTCCGGTGGGCCTCTACGGTGCGCAGAGATATTGCCAGGGTGTGCGCCACCTCGGCGTTGGTGTGCCCGAGGGCGAGCAGCTCGACCACCTCCTGTTCGCGCCGGGTCAGGTCCCACATGGACTCGAAGCTGTGGCGGCGGGGGATCTCGTCCCAATGGGCCAGCTGGGCCCCCAGCTCGGGCTGGACCCACTGCCCGCCGTGGGCGACCTTGTGGAGTGCGGCCATGAGCTCCTCGGGCGAGGCGGTCTTGAGCACATAGCCGTCGTCGCCGGTGCTCAGGGC
>DASUHN010000028.1 GCA_036273495.1 Acidimicrobiales bacterium
CCAGGGAACGTGGTCACGACCCGACATCTCGCAGAAGATGACCCTGCAGGGACCCACCGGCGCCGTCACCCTCGAGCCGGGCAACACCTGGATCGAGCTCCTGCCCCGCCCCTACACACCTCACATCAGCCCGTAGCGCCACCCGGCCTCACGCCGCGCGCGTGAGCTGCAGAGCCGCGAGAGCGGCGGCCATGGCGATCGGGGTGGCTACCAGCCCCAGTCGGGTGGCGCGGGCGACCGACGGCCGGGCCCCAACGGTGCGTGCCGCCTGCAGCCAGAGGATCCACGACAGCGACCCGGTGACGAACAGGTTCGGCCCCACGTCGAGACCAACCAGAAGCGCGAACGGGTGACGGGGCACACGCGCCGCGAGCAGCGACGCCGCCGGCAGGTTGTTGACCAGCACCGAGGTGCCGGCGGCAACTCCGGCGGTGGCCCATGTGTCGAGGTGGCCGAGGATCCGCTCCGGCCCGGTCCACGCCCGGCCCAGGGCTCCCAGGGCCACCGCCACCCCCAGCAGCCCGACCAGGACCGGTAGGCCGAGCACGTTGAGCGCCCGCTCCATGCCCTGGCCCCGGCGGACGAAGTGGGCGCCGGCCGCGAGCACCCCGACGACCGCGACGGGAACGGCCGGGGACCGGAGAACGAGCACCAGCACCACCGCGGCCAGGACGCCGGCGAGGCCCGGACCGAGCTTCGGCGCCGGTGCGGGGTCGGACTGCCGGGCGCCGTCGGAGTCGGACCCGTCCTCGCCGCTCAGCCTGCGCCCGCCGACCGCCACCACCCCCGCCGTCACCACCACCGCCGCCACCCACGGCAGCGCGGTCCGAACGAAGAAGCGCTGGCCCGACAGGTGGAGGTGCCCGAGCACGATGAGGTTGGTGAGATTGGAGCCCGGGAGGAGGAGCGAGGCGGCGTTGGACACCAGGACGCACGCGTAGAGGAGCGACGCGCCCTTCCCGTCCCGCGCCCGTCCGGCATGGAAGAGCACCGGGGTCAGGAAGGCCACCGACGTGTCGAGGTTCAGCACCGCCGTCACCGCGGCGATCAGGACGACCGCACCGCCGAACAGCGCTCCGTCTCCGGGCGCGGCGTTCGCCAGCTTGCGGCCGGCGTGGGCGAACAGGCCGTCGTCGTGGGCCACCAGACCGATCAGCAACAGCCCGGCCACGAGCACGAACGGGGGCCAGTCCTGAGCTGCAGCGGCGCGCGCGGCAGCCGGATCGAGCAGCGCGGCGACGAGGGCGCCGACGCTCCCGGCGCCGGCGAGCAGCCATCCCCACCGCGCCGAGTCGACTTCGATGGGGGGATAGTAGAGAGGACCTTCCCGTTGCTCCGCCGCGGCTATGCCGCGCCAGGCGGGGGTGGTCGCTCGTTGCGCCGGTCCTTCTCCTTGGCCCGATTGTGCGGCCCGCACAGGAGCTGTCCGTTCTCCTGGGTGGTCGGGCCGTCCGGATAGGGCACTATGTGGTCGACCTGGCAGTCCCCCAGCTTCCGGGCGCAGAAGGGATGCTGGCAGCGGCGGTCCCGCAGCTCCACTCCCCGCCGGGTGGCGCCGGTGAAGAACCGGGCCCGCTTGGACACCTCGACCCGCCGGCCCAGCCCGAACACGGCCCGCTCGACGTAGGCCTCGTCCAACCAGGGGATGAACGCCCCGGGAGACAGCACCGTGCCGTTGGCCAGCTGGCAGATGCGCCCGTGGATCGTCTCGTAGCCCACGAACACCGAGAACAGCGGGGCCGGGCGCTGGGCGCCGGGCGGTGTCGAGGCGGAACGGGTGGCCATCTCGACGAAGGCGTCGGCCCGGCGCTGGGCCGGGGTGCGCTGCAAGTCGTCGGTGCTCGGGTCCCGGCCCAGGCGGGCCTTGGCCGCCGCCCATTCCGCTTCGAACATCGCCTTTTCGATCCGGTCGTGCTCTCCGGCCACGATCGCTCCGGAGATGGGATCGAGGCTCATCCGCCCGAACCACATGCCGCCGATCGATTCGACCAGGTAGGCGTCGCGGCGGTGCCGGCGGCCCTCCTCGTCCTCGTCGGTGCCGTCGGGATCGGCGTGTTGTTTCCAGTAGGCGGCAACGGCGGAGAAGTCCTCGAATCTGAGCCGC
>DASUHN010000029.1 GCA_036273495.1 Acidimicrobiales bacterium
GCCGGGCTCGACGAGGGCCAGGTGGCCTGGGTGGAGCGGCCCGACCGCCTGCCGGTGCTGCGGGTGGCACCGGTGGAGGTGGGCCCGCTCCTGTCCCACGCCCTGTGGGAGCACGTCACCGGGGTCCTCACCAGCGCCACCATCCCGCCGCTCCTCGGCCGGCGCGTGGGCCTTCCCGACGGGGGCTATGACCAGACCGACGTCGGCAGCCCCTTCCCGTTCGAACGCCACGCCCTCCTGTACTGCTCCGTCCACCTGCCCGATCCCCGCAACCCGGCGTACGAGGCGGCCCTGCACGAGGAGCTGGCGGCGCTGATCTCGGCTGCGGGCGGGCGGACCCTGGCCCTGTTCACGAGCTGGCGGGCCATGCACGCCGCCGCCGACGCCCTGCGCGCCCGGGTCCCCGGGCGCCTCTACACCCAGGCGGACCTGCCCAAGCCGGCCCTGGTGGCGGCCTTCACCGCCGAGGAGGACTCGAGCCTGTTCGCCACCATGGGGTTCTTCCAGGGCGTCGACGTGCCCGGGCGCACGCTGTCGCTCGTGACGGTCGACCGCATCCCGTTCCCCCGTCCCGACGAGCCCCTCAACCAGGCCCGGCGCGAGCGGGCCGGCCCCGACGCCTTCCGGGCCGTCGACCTGCCCCGGGCCGCCACCCTCCTGGCCCAGGGCGCCGGACGCCTGCTCCGCTCGGGCTCGGACCGCGGGGTGGTGGCGGTCCTCGACCCCCGCCTGGCCCGGGCCACCTATCGGTGGGACCTGGTCCGCGCCCTGCCGCCGATGCGCCGCACCCGGCACCGGGCCGAGGCGGAGGCGTTCCTGCGCGAGATCACTCAGTAGCCGAGCAGCTCCAGGCGCCGGCGGTCCCGGGCCCAGTCCCGGTCGACCTTGACGAACAGCTCGACGTAGGCGCCGGCGGGGAGCTGGGCCCGCACCGCCGTGCCGACCTCCTTGAGCACGGCCCCGCCCCGCCCGATGACGATGCCCTTCTGGGACTCCCGCTCGACCAGGATCTCGCACCGCACCCGGGGCCATTCCCACTCGGTGACCCGGCAGGCGATGGAATGGGGCACCTCTTCCCTCGTGACCGCCAGGAGCTGCTCGCGTACGAGCTCGGCCACCCAGAAGGCCTCGGGCACGTCGGTCACCGTGTCCTCGGGGTAGTAGCGGGGGCCGGGGTGCATCCGCTCCCGCAGCGCCGCCACCAGCTCGGGGACGCCCTGCCCCGTCCGCGCCGACAACGGCCACGGGTCGGGGACGCCCAGCTCGGCCGCTTCGGCCAGGGTCGGGAGCACCGCGTCGCGGCCGACCACGTCGATCTTGTTGACCACGACCATGCCCGGGGAGAGGGTGGCCGCCACGTACCGGTCCCCCCGGCCGATGCCACCAGCGGCGTCGACGACCTGCACCACGACGTCGACACCCCCGGCGGCATCCACCGCCGTCTCGTTGAGGTGCCGCCCCAGTGGGCCGCGGGGCTTGTGGAACCCGGGCGTGTCGACGAAGACGACCTGGCTGTCCGGACCGTTCAGCACGCCCACCACGCGCGTGCGGGTCGTCTGGGGCTTGTCCGACACGATCGAGACCTTGGTGCCGAGGATGGCGTTGAGGAGCGTCGACTTCCCCACGTTGGGCCGCCCCACCAGAGCGGCAAAGCCGGACCGCACCTGATCGGATCCCCTACCGCCCGCCGCCTCCCCGATCGGGTCGTCAGCCATCGGCGGCGGACGAGCCGGATCCGGCCCGGCCGAGGGGCACGATCCGCACCCGGCCGATCCGGCGACCCTGGACCTTCTCCGCCACCAGCCGGTGCCCGTCGGCCTCGACCGACTCCCCCTCGGCCGGCACGTGTCCGAGCAGGTTGAACACCAGCCCGCCCACCGTGTCCCAGTCCCCCGCGGGCAGGTCGGCGTGCACCAGCTCGTTGACCTCCCCCACCGCCATCCGGGCGCTGACCCGGAAGGCGCCGCCGGCCAGCGGCTCCACGAGGGGCTCCTCGACGTCGAACTCGTCGACGATCTCCCCGACCAGCTCCTCGATCAGGTCCTCGAGCGTCACCAGGCCCGCCGTGCCTCCGTACTCGTCGACGGCGATGGCGATGTGGAACTTCTCCTTCTGCATCTCGCGCATCAGCTCGGCCACGCGCTTGGTCTCGGGGACGAAGTGGGCCTGGCGCGCCAGCTCCGACACCGGCTGGTCGCCGCGTCCGTCCCGCGCCGCGCGCATGAGGTCCTTCACGTAGACGATGCCCGTGACGTCGTCGACCCCGCTCCCGTACACCGGGATGCGGCTGTAGCCGGCCTCTATGGCCCGCTCGATCACCTGCGAGACCCGCTCCGCCCCGGCCACCGCGACCATGTCGGGGCGCGGCACCATCACGGCGCGCACGACGGTGTCCCCGAACTCGATGATCGAGCGGATCAGCGCCCGCTCCTCGCTCTCGATCACGTCCTCCTCCGCCGCCACGTCGGCCATGGCGAGCAGCTCCTGCTCGGACACGAACGGCCCCCGCCGCAGCCCGCTACCGGGAAGGAGGAGGTTCGACAGGCCGATGAGGGCGTTGGTGACCACCCGGATGGGGGGCAGGGCCAGGACGGCCGCCACGATCGGCGCCGCCGCCAGCGCCGCCCGCTCGGGGTGCTGGATGGCCCACGTCTTCGGGGCGGCCTCGGCCAGCACGAACACGACCACCACCTCGAGGGCGGTGGCCACGATGACGCCCACGGCCCCGAACAGATGGTCGGCCACGATGGCGATGAGGCTGGCCGCCACCAGCTGGCACACGTTGTTCAGCAGCAGGACGGTGTTGAGGAACTTCTCGGGGTGGTCGACCAGCTTCAACAGGACCTGGGCGCCCCGCCGGCGCTCCGCCTCCAGCGGTACCGCCTTGACCCGGGTCATGCGGGTGAGGCTCGTCTCGGCCATCGCCAGGAACGACGACGCGAGCAGCAGGATGACGATGGCCGCGATCAGGCCGCCGTCCCCGCGGTGGAGGCCCTCGCTGGAGGCCAGGATCGGTGGGGGCACGCTGCTCGGCCTCACCCTCCGGTCGTCACCCGCCTGCCGGCCCGGAGCGATGGTGGGCGTCCAGCAGCTGCTGCTCCCTGCGCTCCATGGCCGCCGCCTCGTCGTCGTCGACGTGATCCATCCCCAGGAGGTGGAGGACCCCGTGCACGACGAGGAGGGCCAGCTCGTCCTCGTAGGTGCCGGCGTGGTTGGGAGCGTTCCGGTGCGCTACCGCCGGGCAGATCACGATGTCGCCGACCATGGTCGGGATGTCGTCGGGCTCCGCCGGGGCCCACCCCGGCCCCGTGCCCCCGGAGTCGGGGGAGCGGCCTCCCTCCACGGGCTCGTCGTCCATCGGGAACGCGAGCACGTCGGTCGGCTCCTCGCGGCCGAGGAAGCGCTTGTTCAGGTCGGCGATGGCGTCGCTGTCGACGAAGAGCACCGAGAGCTCGGCGTCCCCGCGCATCCCCTCCGCCTCGAGCACCGCCGTGGCCAGGCGCATCCACCGGGCCGTGTCTACGGGATGGTCGGTCTGCTCGTCGGCCACGAAGACCTCGACGCCCACCGTGCCTACCCGGTCCCGGTCCGTCAGGGCCGGACGGACGACGACTGCGCCCGCTCGTAGGCCGTGACGATGTCGGAGACGATCTTGTGGCGCACCACGTCGCGGGGGCCGAGTTGGACGAAGGCCAGGCCCTCGATGCCGCCGAGCACCTCCTCGAGGCCGACGAGCCCCGACCGCCCGCCGGGCACGTCGATCTGGGTGACGTCTCCGGTCACCACCGCCTTGGACCCGAATCCGATGCGCGTCAGGAACATCTTCATCTGCTCCGGGGTGGTGTTCTGGGCCTCGTCGAGGATGATGAAGCTGGAGTTGAGCGTCCGGCCCCGCATGAACGCCAGCGGCGCCACCTCAATCGTGCCCCGGTCCATCAGCCGCTGGACACCCTCGGGCTCGACCATGTCGTAGAGGGCGTCGTACAGCGGCCGCAGGTAGGGGTCCACCTTGGCCATGAGGTCACCCGGCAGGAATCCCAGGCGCTCCCCCGCCTCGACCGCCGGGCGGGTGAGCAGGATGCGGTTCACCCGCTTGGCCTGGAGCGCCTGCACGCCCAGCGCCACCGCCAGATACGACTTCCCCGTACCCGCCGGCCCGATGCCGAAGGTGATCACGTTCTCGGAGATGGCGT
>DASUHN010000030.1 GCA_036273495.1 Acidimicrobiales bacterium
AGCGGCCTGCTCCTCGAGGAGGGCCAGCAGGCGCGCCACGGTCGTGGTCTTCCCGGTCCCGGGGCCGCCGGCGATGACGGCGAGCCGGCGGCGTACCGCCGTGGCCGCCGCCCGCCCCTGCTCACCACTGACGTCGTCGGCGAACAGGCGGCCCAGCCCCGCCGCCAGGACGCCCTCGTCCACCGCCGGGCCCGCCGCCCCCGCCCGGGCCAGGAGGTCGACCGCGACCGACCCCTCGTCCCGCCAGTAGCGGTCGAGGTAGAGCGCCGTTCCGGCCAGCCGCAACGGACGGTCGTCGGGCCCGTCGGGTCCCACCGCCACCAGGGGGCTGGCGGCCACCCGCTCGACCCACTCCCCGACGTCCGGCCAGGGCAGGGACTCGAAGTCCACGTCGTCCTCGGCGTCGGACGCGGCGGTCGACCGCACGGTGGCGAGGTCGACGTGGACGTGACCCACCCGCGGCGCCCGCACCGCCAGCGCCGCCGCCAGCGCCACCAGCTCGTCGGCGTCCCCGCCGAGGCGCCCCAGCCGGAGGGCCACGTGGACGTCGGCGGGGGCCAGCACCCCGGCCCGGTTGAAGGCGCCGAGGAGGCTCCCGCCGTCGACGCCGAGGACGAGGCCGGCGTCGAGGGGGTCGGGGAGGGCGCCGGCCGCCCGTCCGGGGGCGGCGGTGGCGGTCGGGCCCCGGGCGGTCATCCCCACCGAGGCTACGTAAGGGGTGTGACCGTGCTGTCGGCCTGGTGCTGGTACAGGCGGCGGTAGGCCCCGTCGCGCTCGAGCAGCCCGGCGGGGGTGCCCTCCTCGACCACCCGGCCGTGGTCGAGGACGTAGATGCGGTCGACGGAGCGGATGGTGGACAGGCGGTGGGCCACGATCACGACCGTCCGCCCCGCCATCAGCCGCTCGAGGCTGTCGAGGAAGTCGGCCTCGGTGGCGGCGTCCAGGGCCGAGGTGGGCTCGTCGAGGAGCAGGATCGGGGCGTCCTTCAGGAACGCACGGGCTATCGAGATGCGCTGCTGCTGGCCCACCGACAGCTTCACGCCCCGGTCGCCGACCTCGGTGTCGTAGCCCCGCGGCAGGTCGCAGATGAAGGCGTCGGCGCGGGCGGCGCGGGCGGCCGCCTCGACCTCCTCACCGGTCGCCCCGAGCCGCCCGTAGAGGATGTTGTCCCGGATGCTGGTGGAGAACAGCAACGGCTCCTGGGGGACCATGCTCACCAGGCGGCGCAGGCTCACCAGGCTCAGGTCGCGCACGTCGTGGCCGTCAATCGTCACCCGGCCGCCGGTCACGTCGTGCAGACGGGGGAGGAGGTGGAGCACCGAGGTCTTGCCCGCCCCGGTCTGGCCGACGAGTGCCACCTTCTCTCCCCGCCGGATGACCAGGTCCACGCCGGCCAGCGCCACCCGCCCGTCCTCGTGGTCGAGGCGGACCTCCTCCAGCCGGACGGCGGCGGAGAAGCCGGGGATGTCGAGGGCGCCCTCGCGCTCGGTGATGTCGGCGGGCGTGTCGAGCACCTGGAAGGTGCGGCCCACCCCGACCACGGCGTCCTGGAAGGGTCCGAACACGAACATGATCTGGTTCATGGACTGGTAGATCGCCTGCATGTAGGTGAGGAAGACGAACAGGGCCCCCACGGTCACGTCCCCGTGGATGACCCGCAGGGTGGCCACGTAGATCACCCCTCCGGTGGCGAGGGCGGTGATGCTGACGGTGACGGCGTTGAGCGTCTGCTCCGACAGCCGGAAGCGGAGCTGGGCCCGCACGAAGGCCAGGCTGATGTCGTTGAAGCGGCGGCGCTGGTCTCCCTCCTCCCCGAACACCTGCACGGCGCGGATGGCTCCCATGGTCTGCTCGATGTGGGCGGTCAGGTTGGCGAGGTGCTGCCGGCTGACCTGGGCGCTGGACTGGATCCGCCCCGACAGCCACCGGATGGTCACCGCCAGGGCCGGCACGACGGTGAGCGCCACCAGGGTGAGGACCGGATCGAGGATGGCCATGAAGACCGTCATCAGCGCCATCCGCAGCGCCAGGGTGGCCCAGTTGGTGAGGCCGAAGATCATCACCTCCTGGATCGACCGGGCGTCGTTGATGGCCCGGAAGATCAGCTCCCCGACCGACGTGTTGGCGAAGTACCGCAGCGACAGCGTCCGCAGGTGGCCCACCAGACGGGAGCGGAGGGTGTGGATCATCAGCAGGGCGGTGCGGGCGATCACGTAGAAGCTGGCCGCGTTCACCAGGGCCTGGGCGGTGGCGACGACGACGTACCCGAGGGCCAGCAGGGCGCCGGCGCGCAGCTTGTCGTGGGACGTGGCGGTGCCGAGCGTTCCCAGCCAGGTGATGTGGAGGCTGCGGTGGATGAGCACCCCGTCGATCAGCCACTTGATCGGGAACGGGAGCAGGACGAAGAGCAGGGTGGACAGACCCGACAGGAAGACGCCGAGGCCCACCCCGCCGCGGAACTCCCACAGCAGGCGGCCGATCCGCCGGTAGACCCCGGTCAGCGGCGGCCGCTCCGCCAGCGGCTTGTCAGGGTTGAAGTAGAAGGTCACCGCTCACCAGTAGGCGACGTCGGTGTAGGGCCGGCTCACCCGCGGCACGATCCGCTGGCCCGGCTCCTCGAACCCCATGCACCGCAGGGCCCGCGTGTCGTCGACGACGCCCGGATCGGCCACCAGCGCCAGAACCTCGGGGGCGAACTCCAGCGGCGCCAGCAGGTGCACCCGGCCCAGCTCCCCCGTCCGCACCGCGAAGTGCCGGATCAGCGCCGCCATCGCCCCCTCGTACCCGGGCGCGTGGCCCCAGTCGAGGAGGGCGGTGGTCGACATGACCTGCTCCTCCCCGGTCAGCTTGTGGCGCCAGCGCTCGCGCAGGTCCCGGCCCCGGTCCCACAGGCCGCCGCACGCCACGATCCGCCCGTCCCGTTCGACGACGCGGTGGTCCTCCCACCCGTACACGTGGTTCCAGAACGACGGGCGCGGTCCCCAGAAGGGATCGTCGAGCCGCTGCTCCAGGTACTCGGTGCTGTAGGGCCGGAACAGGTCCAGGCCGGCGTGGGTGGCGTTGATCAGCTCCACGCACGCCGGCACGTCGGCCGGCTCGACCGGACGGATACGCAGGCCCGGCCCCTCCTCCGAAGTCCCGGGCGGAGCCGCCGGGATCCGGTGCACGGTCGCGCTCAGCCCCTCCACCTTGTGCTCGTGGGCGCTGTCGGCCTCCCCCCGGATCTTGTCGAGCCAGCCCTGGGCGGCGTTGCCGGAGCGCTCGTACCAGTAGGTCACGACGCCGAACCACGTCGACGCCCCGGGCCCGGCCGCCATCTGGAGCAGGCGGGAGAGGCGGAAGCCGCGGAACTCCCTGCGCACCCGCCAGGCCGACATCAGGTGGACGCAGAGCCTCTCACCCCCGACGACGGCATTGCGCGACGAGTGGGCGGCGGCGGCCAGCAGGATCCCCTTGCAGTTGAGCACCTGGAGGTTGGCGTGCTCCTGGAGCCGGAACTGGGCCCAGGGGTTGGGACCCCGCTCCACTGTCACCTCGAGGTCTCCGACGTCCTCGGGGGAATCGGCGTAGAGGTCGACCAGAGCGTCCCCGTCGCGCCAGGTGGCCTCGCGCGCCCGCACCGGGCCGTGGAGCAGCCGCTCCATCGTCTCGAGGTCGCGCAGCACGACGTCCACCGGCGGCCTGCCCTCTCCCAGCCAGAAGGCGAAGTCCCCGGAGTTGGCCCGGGCCGCCAGGGCGCGCTCGAGCAGCCCGTCGGGCCAACCCCGTTCCGACGCCGCCTGCGCCAGCTCCTCCGGCACCGGCGCAGGAGTGGTGAAGATCGGGTGGTCGTCCAGCTGCATCTGAGCCCCCGTGTGAGTCGCTCGGGACCGTAACGCCCCGACCGTCGGGAGGTGGTGGATTTTGGGGCGGGGGCGCCCGCTCTCCATCAGATCGGAGGGCGGCGGCTCTCCCACGGCATGGCGGACTCGAGCTGGGCGGCTACGCGGAGGAGCAGGGCCTCCTGCCAGGGGCCGGTCACGAGGTGGATCCCGATCGGCAGGCCGTCGGGGCTCACGTGGGTGGGGAGGGAGATGGCCGGCTGGCCGGTCAGGTTGAACGCCGAGGTGATGGCGGCCATCTGGAACACGGGCAGGGCCGGGCCGCCCGTTTCGGCCGCCGCATGGGAGGCGGCCAGCACCTCCCCGGCGCGGGGAGGCGGGATCGTCATCGTCGGGGTCAGCATGACGTCGAAGTCCCGGCCCCAGCGCGACACCACCTCGCGGGAGAAGCGCTGGAGGTCGTGCACCGAGCGCACGTAGGTCAGGCTGTCGACCGCCTGCGCCGCGGCCCGGTTGGCCCTGATGTGCGGCTCGACCCGGTCCCAGTCGACGTCGTAGTCGGCCAGGCCGGAGTTCACGACGTCGAGGAAGGCCGCCAGGCTGTCGGGGGGCACGTCGAAGGTGACGCCGTCGACCCGGTGGCCGAGGCCCTCGAGGGCCGTGGCCGCCTCCCGGGCGGCGGCGGCGCAGACGGGATCGAGCTCCAACCCGAACGGGGCCTGTTCCAGCAGCCCGATGCGCAGCCGGCCCGGGTCGGCGCCCACCTCGTCGAGGAAGGGCCGGTCCGGCGCCGGCGCGTTGTACCACTGGCCGGGATCGGGGCCGCACGTCGCGTCGAGCATGGCGGCGGTGTCGGCCACGTCGCGCGTGACGAAGCCCTCGACGGCACCCCCCTCCCACGCCATGTAGAGCGTGGGGATCCGGCCCCGGCTGACCTTGAGCCCGACCAGCCCGCAGCACGACGCCGGGATCCGGATCGACCCGCCACCGTCGTTGGCGTGGGCCACCGTGAACATGCCGGCCGCCACCGCCGCGCCGGCGCCCCCGCTCGACCCGCCCGGCGTGTGGTCGAGGCTCCAGGGGTTGCGCGTGAGCCCGTAGCGCACGTTCTCGGCGGCGGTGATCGGCCCGAACTCGGGTGTGTTGGTCCGGGTGGTGAGCAGGAACCCGGCTGCCCGGAAGGCGTCGACGATCAGCTCGCTCTCGTCCGACACGCCGGGGGGCGCCCCCCACGAGCCGAAGGTGACGGGCCAGCCTCCCACCGGCGTCAGGTCCTTCACGGGGATGGGGACGCCGTGGAACGGGGCCAGCTCGGCCGGGTCGCCCTGCATGACCTCGTCGGCGGCCTGACGGGCGGCGGCCCGGGCCTCGTCGTCGTTGCGCCACACGACGGCATTGACCTTGTCGTTGACCGCGTCGATGCGCGCCAGAGAGAACTCGAGGGCCTCGACGGGGCTGATCTCCCGGGCCCGGATGGCGGCGGCCAGCGAGCGGGCGGTGGGGAGGTCGAGGACGCGGTCGCTCATGGCGGAAAGGTACCGCCCCCGATACCGTTTTCCCCGTGCCCGCGCCCGGATTCCCCCTGATCGACTTCGACGAGCTCCACCGGGAGTCGCTGCCCGGCTGGCTGGCCGACGGCCGGGGGGAGCTGGCCGGCCGGGCCGTGGCCGCCGTCCCGGGACTGCGCCCGATCGCCTTCCGCCTCCCCGACGGGCGGGCCTACACCTACGTCCCGGACCAATCGGGCGTGGAGGTGGTGGCGGGCGCGGACGGCGCCGCCACCGTCGTGGAGCTGAGCGCCGACACCTGGAGCGACTACGCCCACGAGCTGCACACCGCCTTCGGCCTCCTCTACGGCGGTCAGGTCAGCGCCGCCCGGGGCGGCCTGGAGCAGCTGGTGGCGTGGGAGCCGGTGGTGCGGGCCATGCTGGCCGGGCGCCCCGTCTACCGCACCGAGGACGTGGTGCTGACCGGGGCGGACGGGAGCCCCCTCGACCTGACCGCCGGCTTCACCCTGGACTCACCCGCCGAAGAGGTGCGCCGGTTCTTCCGGGCCGCCGGCTTCGTGCACGTGCGGGGCGTCTTCTCCGCCGACGAGATTGCCGCCGTGGTCGGCGAGGTGGACCGGCTCACGGCCCAGGCCCGTCCCGGGGACAACCGGTCGTGGTGGGCCAAGAACGCCGACGGCACCGAGGTCCTGTGCCGTCTGATCTACATCAGCGAGCGTTCGGAGCTGCTGGCGCGGGCGCACGAGGACGGGCGGCTGCAGAAGCTCATCGAGACCATCCGCCCCGAGGGTGCCGACCTGATGGTCGACGACGCGCGCGGGGACGGCCACTCGGTGGTGCTCAAGAACCCCGGGGCGGTGGAGGGCCTCTCCGACCTCCCCTGGCACGTCGACTGCGGCCTCGGCGGCCATCCCATCCTGTGCCCGACGATCAATCTCGGCGTGCAGCTCGACGCCGCCACGCCCGAGACGGGCCAGGTCCACTATCTGGCCGGCTCCCCCGCCCGCTCCGCCGCCCACCTGACCCCGGAGGATCTGCGCACCGGGGACTACCCGACGGTGGCGGTGACCACCGCGCCCGGTGACGTCACCATGCACCTCGGGGACACCCTCCACCTGGCGCCGCCCCCCACCGCCGTCGGTCCGGTGCGGGGCCGGCGGGCCATGTACCTGACCTGGCACAACCGCCTCTGCGCCGACCACATCCCCCCCGGCTCCGGATACAACGACGTGGTGCTCCACTCCGGCCAGGACAACGTGGTCAGCTCGGTGCCGGAGCAGCTGGCCCGGCACTGACCGGGACCCGGCGCGCCGGATCGGTCCTCCGCCGGGGCGCCGGCTCGGGGCAGGTGGGGAGCCCGTCCCCGCCGAAGTGCTGGGGATGGCTGGGGCCGCCCGACGACTGGTGCTTGTCGCCCTCGGCGCCGCCGGGCTGGTCACCGGCGCCGTCGTGATCCCTCCGGCCCACGCCGCCGGCCGCCCGGCCGGACCCGCCGTCTTCCGGGTGGGCGTGGCCGTGGCGGACATCGATCCGGCCACGCCGGCGTACCTGGGCGGCTACGGCGCCGGTCCCACCGGCGGAACCGTCCGGCGCCACGTCAACCCGCTGACCGGCCGGCCCGAGGAGCTGACCGTGCGGGCCATCGCCGTCGAGAGCGTCCGGAACGGCCACCGGCAGGTGGTGGAGCTGGCGAGCGTGGACAGCCAGGGCTGGTTCGCCGGCTACCAGGAGGGCCCGTACGGGATCTCCGACGTGCGGGCGGCGGCGGCCGGTTGGCTCCGTTCCCACGGCGCCCCGTCGGCGGCGTCCGCCGACATCATCGTCTCGTCGCTCCACGAGCACGCCGTTCCGAGCGTGTACGGCGTCTTCTCCCCCGCCAAGGCCAACGTATGGTACCTGAAGCAGCTGGCGGCCACGACGACCCGCGCCCTCGAGCAGGCCTACAGCAACGCCCGGGCCGCCACCATCACCGCCGGTACGGCCGAGGCCCCCTGGCTCGGAGGTGGGGACGTGGCCGAGGGCAACGAGTTCGAGGGCTGGAAGCGCGACGGCTCGCTCGTGGCGCTGTGGGCCCGGGATGCCACCACCGGGCGGACCATCGCCACCTATGTCTCCGAGCCCGCCTACCCCAATATCGTGTTCGGGCCCGCCGACCTGTTCGGCACCACCAAGGAGACGTTGATCAGCTCGGACTTCCCCGCCTACGCCGAGGCGATCATCGAGGCCCGCCTCGGCGGGGTGGCGGTGCTGGCGTCGGGGTCCCTGGCCAACCAGGCCAGCCCCCTCCAGGCCGACATCGCGCCGAGCCCCGACCTGCCGAAGGTCGACGGCCATCCCCAGACGCGCGCCTTCGACGACATCATCCAGATGGGCTCGGCGGTGGCCAACAACGTCTTCCTCGCCCTGGCGCACGGCCGTCCGATCACCGACGGCACGCTGGCGGGAGCCGAGCAGAACGTGATCAGTCCGGTCACCAACCCGGCCGACTCCGCCCTGTCCGTTCTCGGCGCCGGAGACGACGGGGAGGACTGGGCTCCCGCCGGCAACATCTTCACCGTCTGGCCCGACGACCGGGCCTTCACCCCCCCGTACGGCTACGGGGCGGCGGTGGGAACACCGGTCACGACCCTGCGCATCGGGAACCTGGCCCTGGTGAGCGAGCCGGGCGAGTTCATCGGCAGCGTCCGGGACGCCCTCAGCCGGGGCATCCACGCCCCCGGCGGGGTGTTCGTGGTCGGGGGGGCCCAGGACTTCCTGGGCTACGAGTACCCGGCCTATGTCACCCCCTTCACCAACCTGGGCGGGGACGAGCTGATCTTCGGTCCGAGCGCCACCCTCGGGGACCAGACGGTGACGGCGGGAGAGACCGAGGCCCAAGCGCTCGGCTTCTCCGTCGACCCGACCTCCAACGCCGAGACCACGGCCCTGGACCAGCAGTACGCCCGGATGGCGCAGACCGGGGTGTGGCTGCTGCCTTCGGTGACGAGCGGGGACCTCGGTCCGGCCCGGACCTTCTCCCCCCTCCTGCTCGCCGCCGCCGACCCCGCCCGGGCGCGTATGGGCTGCGACAACCCGGCCCTGTTGTTCACGCCTGCCGGCTGTCCCGACACCGATCCCGCCCTGGGCCCGTTCACCTGGCAATTCGGGGACGGAACCACGGCGGTGACCCCGGTGCAGGGCCGGGCCCGGGCCTCGTTCAGTCCCTACGTGGCCCACGCCTACCACCGGCCGGGTGTGTACCAGGTGACGGTGTCGGTCACCGCCGGCGGGTCCACGGACTCGATGACCGTGCCGATCGTCGTGCACCCCGCTCTCCACGCCGTGATCACGCGCCGCGGCGGGAGCGCCCACGCGGTCATGCAGGGCGGGGACGGCCATCTCCTCTTCGCGGTGTGGACCCTGCCCGACGGCTCGCACACCTTCGGGCCCTCCGTGCGGCTGGCCCGCCACGGCACCGTCCGGCTGGCGGTGGTCGACGGCACCGGGACCGTGGCAATTGGCAGCGTGCGCCTCTGACGGTCCTTAGAGTCGGCGCCATGGCGGACGAGCCGGCCCTGCCCGACACCCCCGCCGGGCGCCAGGCGGAGTGGTTCCTCCGCCACACCCGGACCAAGGGTCGGGACCTCACCGTCGAGGAGATCCGGGACCACCAGGTGATCGGCGAGACCTGGACGGCCGAGGACTCCCTGGCCCGCTTCCGCGAAGCCGACGACCGCCCCTTCCGGATGGGATGGGTGAAGGAGGCATCCCCGCACGCCGTCGAGATCCACCTCGACTACGGGGACGACCGCCCGTTCAACCTGACCGTCGAGGTGGAGGAGGACCCGCCCCACCTGATCGGCCGCATCTTCTTTGCCCGGGCCATCCCCGAGGACATCGTCATCCGCCCCGCCCAGGACTCCGACGGGGCGGCCCTCAACGACCTCGAGGTCCGGGCGCCCATGCAGCTGGGTGACGGCACCCTTCTCACCTACGACCGGGGCCCCGACTTCCTCGGCTTCGGGCGGCTGATGGGGAACAACATCTGCTTCGTGGCCGAGCGCGACGGCCATCTGCTGGGCCTGGCGTGCGGGGCGTCGCACCGGGTGCGCATCGGCGGGCGCGACCACACGGTCATGCTGCTGCACCACCTCCGCGTGCCGGTCGAGCACCGCAAGGGCGGGATCTTCAGCTCGCTCAACAACCACGTGTTCGGCGCCTTCCACGGCCGGACCGACGCCGCCTACGGCTACACGTCCCTCGACAACCCCGAGGCCATGCGGATCGGCGGGCCCGGCACGTGGAGCGTCACCGTGTACCGGATGGTGCTGGACTGCCCGGCCCTGGCGGGTCCGGCGCACGGCCGCGTCGCCACCCCGGCCGACGCCACCCTGGTGGCCGACATCCTCAACCGGGCCCACGACGCCGAGGAGGCCTACCTGCCGCACACGGCCGAGTCCTTCTCCGAACGCATGCAGCGGGCCCCGGAGCTGTACAGCTGGGACCAGGTTCTCGTCGGGGACGGGGCCGTTCTCGGGGTGTGGCTCGCCGGCATCCGCCTCACCTCCGAGCACGAGGGCCGGCGCCGGTTGTCCACCCGCGCCGTCGTCCTCGACCACGGGTTCGCGCCCGGCGCCGGGGAGGAGCAGGTGGCCCTGCTGCGGTCGTGGGCGGCGCGCCTCGTCGAGCTGGGCCACACCGAGATGACCCTCGTGACCTCCGAGTCCTCACCCGCCTACCCGGTCGTCGCTCCTCTGGCCGCCAAGCTCGACCCGTTCGCCTACCGGATGGCCGTGCCCGAGCCGGAAGGCACCGGCGAGCGGGGTGTCTACGTGGACGCCATCTACTTCTGACCGGTCTGCGGGCACGCCCGGCGCCTCGGGTGCTAGTACTGCGGCCATGCCCACGACGACCAACGGTTCGGTGTCTCTGTACTACGAGGTGTTCGGCTCCGAGGGGGACCCGGTGCTCCTGCTGGTGAACGGCCTGGGAAGCCAGTGCATCAACTTCAAGGTGGAGCTCTGCCAGAAGTTCGTCTCCCGGGGCTTCCGCGTGGTCCGCTTCGACAACCGCGACGTCGGGCTGTCCAGCCATCTCAAGGGGGGACCGAAGTACACCGTCGACGACATGGCCGCCGACGGGTTTGCCGTCCTCGACGCTGTCGGCGCGGCGGGGGCCCACATAGCCGGGTGGTCGATGGGCGGGATGATCGTGCAGGCGATGGCGCTGCAGCACCCGGAGCGGATCCTGTCGATGACGTCGGTCATGTCGGCGCCGGGCCCGATGACGGGAGAGCGCGACCCCGACGTGGCGGCCGCCTTTATGGCCCCTCCGGCCACGACGCGCGACGAGGCGGCCGAGCGCCACCTGGCCGGGCTGCGGGCGTGGGGGAGCCCGGCCTGCTACGACGTCGACCGGATCACCGCCGACGCCCACGCCGCCTACGACCGCTGCTGGGACCCCGAGGGCCGGGGGCGCCAGATGATGGCCGTCGGCACGTCACCGTCGAGAGAGGCCGCCCTCGGCTCTCTGAAGGTCCCGACTCTCGTCCTGCACGGGGACGCCGACCGGCTGGTGTCGCTGGAGGCGGGCCGGGCCACCGCCGCCGCCATCCCCGGCGCCCGTCTCGAGATCATCGAGGGGATGGGCCACGACTACCCGCCGCAGTACTGGGACCGCCTGGTC
>DASUHN010000031.1 GCA_036273495.1 Acidimicrobiales bacterium
CCTCGAAGGTCTCGTACCAGCTGGCCGACGGCGGGGCGACCGTGCTCGTCCCCGCCAACCAGGTGTACCAGGAGCGGGTGTCGCTGGCCCAGGCCGGGCTGCCCAGCTCCGGGACCGTGGGCCTGTCGCTGCTCGACAAGGAGGGGCTGACGACCTCGCAGCTGACCCAGCAGGCCGACTACCAGCGGGCCATCCAGGGGGAGCTCGAGAACACGATCCAGTCGATCCAGGGTGTCACCGGCGCTCAGGTGAACCTGGTGATGCCTCCCAACGACGTCTTTGCCGTGTCCAACAACCAGTCGGCCAGCGCCTCGGTGCTCGTGGACATGGCCCCCGGTGCGGTGCTCAAGGACAACCAGGTCCAGGCCATCGTCCACCTCGTGGCCTCGGCGGTCGCCAACCTCGACCCCAAAGACGTGACGGTCGTGGATGGGACCGGGGACATGCTGGCCGGACCCGGCGTGACCGCCGGCGGCGGCCAGGACAGCCAGACCACGGCCTACGACTCGGCCCTGGCCGCCAGCATCAACACCATGCTGGCCAAGGTGGTCGGCGCCGGCAAGGCCGACGTGCGGGTCAACGCCGATCTCAACTTCAACGAGGTCTCGACCACGTCGAAGGCCCTTCAGGTCGGCCCCAACGGCGCGCCGGTGAGCACACCCACCTCGACCTCGACCGACAACGAGAACTTCAACGGCTCGTCCGCAGCGGCGACCGGGGTGGTCGGGTCGCTGCCGGCCGCCTCGGCGTCGAGCCCCAACTCGACCTACACCAAGCAGACGTCGGACTCCTCGTTCGCGACGGGTGAGGTCGATCAGACGGTGACCCAGGCGCCCGGGACCGTGCAGCGGCTCTCGGTTGCCGTGATGGTCGACTCAGGGGTGAAGGGGGTCAACGACGCCTCGCTGCGCCAGCTGGTTTCGGCGGCGGCGGGGCTCCAGCCCGCCCGCGGGGACACGTTGTCGCTGGTCCGGATGCCGTTCTCCAACGCCGCCGCCAACCAGGCCAAGGCCGCCGCCGCCGCCGCCGCTTCAGCCAAGCGCAGCGCCGAGATGATGAACCTGATCAAGAGCGTGGCTCCGGTGCTCATCGTCCTGGTTGCCCTGGCCCTGGTGGCCAAGATGATGCGCCGGCCCCGCTCCTACCCCGTAAGCGTCCGTCCCGCCCTGGCCATCGAGGCCGGTGCCTCCCCCGGTGGGGGGACGCTCTCGGGCGCCGGTACGCCCGGACTGGGCCAGGTGGGCCCGGCGTCGGCCGGCGAGCTGACCGAGCCTCTGGGTGGTGCCGCCCCGGTGCGGGTGGAGGACTTCATCGAGCAGCAGCCCGATCAGGTGGCCCGTCTCCTGCGGGGATGGATGTCCGACAAGGTCGGGAGTGACGGGTGACCACGACCCTGACCGGGCGTCAGAAGGCCGCGGTCGTGCTCGTGCAGCTGGGTGTGGACCGCGCCGCCCGCGTCCTTTCGACCATGAGCGAGTCCGAGGTGATCGACCTCATGGTCGAGGTGGCCGAGCTCCCGCCGCTCGATCCCGACACGGTGCGCGAGATCGTCGGGGAGCTCGTCCGCCATGTCTCGATCGTCACGAGCGTGGCCCAGGGCGGCCCCAACATGGCGCGAGAGCTGCTGATGGCCCGCCTCGGGGCGCGTCAGGCCGACGTGCTCATGGAGCAGATCGCCGGCGGCCACACCTCGCGCGGCCCGCTCTCGTTCCTCGAGAAGGTCGACCCTCATCAGGCGGCAACGTTCCTGGAGGGTGAGCACGCCCAGACCGTGGCCGTGGTCCTGGCCCACCTGCCCGCCGAACGGGCGGCGCCGATCCTCGATGCGCTCTCCGAGGAGCTCCGGCCCGAGGTCGCTCGGCGGCTGGCGACGATGGAATGGGTCTCGCCGGATGCCGTGGGCAAGATCGCCGCCATCCTGCAGCGGCGCCTCGCCGCCCCGGTCGACACCGGGATCTCGCTGCGCCCGGGCGGCATCGACTCGCTGGTCGCCATCCTCAACCACGCCGACCCCGCCGCCGAGCGGCGGATCCTCACCGGGCTCGAGGAGCGCGACGCTCCGTTGGCCGAGGCGGTGCGGAGCAAGCTGTTCGTCTTCGAGGACATCATCACACTGGAGGACCGCGACCTGCAGCGGGTGCTGCGGGAGGTGGAGGCCAAGGAGCTGGCCACCGCTCTCAAGGGCGCGTCGACCGAGGTCCGGGAGAAGATCCTGGCCAACGTCTCCCAGCGGGCCGGAGCCGATCTCGACGAGGAGATCGCCGCCCTCGGCCCCACCAAGCTCTCGACCGTCGAGGCCTCCCAGTCGGGGATCGTCCGCATCATCCGGGAACTCGAGATCACAGGCGAGATCTCGCTCGAGAGGAGCAAGGATGAGGTCGTCCTCTAAGACCTCGCGGGCCAAGGTGCTGAAGGGCGTCGACGTCGAGCCCTACACCCTGGCCGTCGCGCCCGAGGAGCAGACGCCGGCCCCGCCCCCCATCCCGGCGTCGTGGGACGGCCGTGATCGACGGCGCCAGTCCGTGGCGGAGCCCTGGGACGGCCGCGAGCGGCGCTCCGGGCGCGAGGTCGAGGTGGCCCGGGAGGAGTCCTTCCGGGACGGCTACGAGGCCGGCAGGCACGACACCGAGCGGTCGCTCGGCGCGGTCCGCGAGCAGCTCGAGGCCGCGCTGGCGGCCCTGCGCCAAGCCGCGGTCCTGCTCGATGCCCAGCGCGCCGAGTCGATGACGGTGGCCGAGGACGAGGTGGCGGCGTTGGCGTTCAGCGTGGCGGAGGCGGTTCTGCAGCGGGAGCTGCAGCTGGCCGCGGCCCCGGGGCAGGAGGCGGTGGCCCGGGCCCTGGCCCTGCTGCCGGGCGAGGTCGACGTGGTCGTGCGGATGCACCCCGACGACGCCGCGTGCCTCGACGATCCGTCGGACGACAGCCGGCGGGTGGTGATCGTCCCCGATCCCGACATCGAGCGGGGAGGCTGCGTCGCCGACGCCGGGGCCTGCCGCATCGACACCCAGGTCAGCACGGCCCTGGAGCGGGTCCGCCGGGTCCTCTGTGACGGGCAGGTGGGAGCGTGAGCCTGACGGCACTGGCGGCGCGTGCCCACGCCGTGGCTGCGCCCCGCCCCATGGGCCGGGTGAGCCGACTGGTGGGGCTGAATGTGGAGGTCAGCGGCCTCGAGGCGGCGGTGGGGGACGTGGTGCGGATCTACCTGCCCGACCGGGTCCTGGACACCGAGGTGGTTGCCCTGCGCGAGACCGGTCTGGCGTGCATGCCGTTCGGGGACCTGAAGGGCGTGCGCTTCGGCACTCCGGCCGAGGCCCTGGAACGCCCGATGACCGTGCAGGTTGGACCGGCGCTCCTCGGTCGGATCGTGGACGGGCTCGGGCGGCCGGTTGACGGAGGCCCGGCCCTGCACGGCCTGGAGGAGGTCGCGGTGGACGGGGAACCGCCCCACCCCCTCCGCCGGGAGATGGTGGACCGCCAGCTCGGCCTCGGTGTCCGGGTTCTCGACACGATGGTTTCGTGCGGGCGGGGGCAGCGCCTGGGCATCTTCGCGGGGTCCGGCGTCGGCAAGTCCAGCATCCTCTCGATGATCGCCCGGGGCACGCGGGCCGACGTCTCGGTCGTGGCCCTGATCGGGGAGCGGGGCCGAGAGGTGAGCGAGTTCATCCAGCGCGACCTCGGGCCCGAGGGCCTGGCCCGCTCGGTGGTCATCGTGGCGACCGCCGACGCCCCGGCGTTGGTGCGCATCCGGGCCGCCTTCACTGCGACGCGCATCGCCGAGTGGTTCCGCGACGGTGGGGCCGACGTGGTGCTGATGATGGACAGTCTCACCCGCTTTGCCATGGCCCAGCGCGAGGTGGGGCTGTCAGCGGGGGAGCCGCCCGCCACGCGGGGCTACCCGCCGTCGGTCTTTGCCCTGTTGCCGAAGCTGCTGGAGCGGGCGGGGGCGGCCGAGCGCGGCAGCATCACCGGCCTCTACTCGGTCCTCGTCGAGGGCGACGACATGAACGAGCCCATTGCCGACGCGGCCCGTTCGATCCTCGACGGCCACCTGGTCCTGTCCCGCAAGCTGGCCACCGCCGGGCACTTCCCGAGCGTGGACGTGCTCGACTCGATCTCCCGGGTGACGCCGGCCATCACCACTCCCCAGCGCCGGGCGGCGGCCACCGAGCTGCGCCGCCTGATGGCCGCCTACCAGGAGGCGCGCGACCTCGTCGAGATCGGCGCCTACGTGCGCGGCACCAACGCCGACGTTGACCGGGCTCTCGAGCTCAAGGACTTCATCGACGCCTTCCTGCGCCAGGACCTCTCCGAGGTGGCGGACGTCGAGGACTCGTGGGCCCGGCTGGGCGCACTGGTGGGGATCCGGTGAAGCGCTACCGGTTCCGTCTCGAGACCGTGCTACGGGTGCGCCGCCTGGAGGAGGACGCGGCACGTGCCGGGCTGCTGGCCGCCAACCAGGCCGTGGCCCAGGCCTGCGCCGTGCGCGATCGGGCCCTGGCCCACTACCGGGGCCTTCCCGCCGAGCTCGGTCCGAGCAGCACCGCCGACCTGCGCCGCAACCGGCAGCGGGCGGAACTGGCCGCCGCCGTCCTGAGGGCCCGACAGGGGGCGCTGGACGAGGCGGCGCGCGAGGTCGTGCGGGCCCGGGAGCAGTGGATGGAGGCGGCCAGCAGGGTGAAGGTCCTCGAGCGCCTGGACCAGCGCCGGCGCGAGGAGCACCGCCTGGAGGCCGAGCGGGCCGAGACCCGTTTCCTCGACGACGTCGGTGCCCGGTCCCGGGAGGACGCCCGTGTCCACTGACACCCTCCCGGTCCTGGACGGCGTGCGCGCCCAGATCCAGCGCATCCAGTCCCTGACCACGCCGCTGGTGCAGACCACCGTGCCCCCGGGCCAAGGGGCCGGCTCGTTCGCCTCGGTCCTGGACTCGGTCCAGGGCGCCGGGGCCCTGCCGTCGGACCAGCTGGGCGAAGCCTCGCTCACCTCGGACCTCCCTGCGACGGGCGGGGCCACCGGCGACCAGGTCGTGGCCCAGGCCGAGCAGTACCTCGGCGTTCCCTACCAGTGGGGGGGCACCGACCCCTCTACCGGCCTGGACTGCTCGGGGCTGGTCCAGCTGGCGTACGGCCAGCTCGGCGTCCAGCTGCCTCGCACCAGCCAGGAGCAGCAGCAGGTGGGGACACCGGTCGGCTCGGTTGCCCAGGCCCAGCCCGGAGACCTGGTGTTCTACGGCTCGCCCGCCGAGCACGTCGGGATCTACGTGGGCAACGGCCACATGATCGACGCCCCGCACACCGGCACCTCGGTGCGGATCGAGGGAGTCGGGACACCGACCTCGATCCGCCGCATCGTGGGGACCACGCCGTACGCCGGCAACCCGGCCGCGGTGGCCGCCCTTCCCGGCCTGGCCGGCGGGAGTGGAGGGGCCGCCCTGGGATCGGTGCCGCCGACCCTTGCCCCGCTGTTCCTCGCCTCGGCGGCGCGCTACGGCCTCTCACCACAACTGCTGGCAGCCGTCGGCAAGGTCGAATCGGGCTTCAACCCGAATGCGGTGAGCCCGGCAGGCGCCCAAGGCCTGATGCAGCTCATGCCCTCCACGGCGGCGTCCCTTGGCGTCGACCCCCACGACCCCGCCCAGGCCATCGACGGCGCCGCCCGGCTGCTCTCGCAGAACCTGGCCCGGTTCGGTTCGGTGCCCCTTGCAGTGGCGGCGTACAACGCCGGGAGCGGCGCAGTCCAGACCTACGGCGGAATCCCGCCGTTCCCCGAGACCCAGACCTACGTGCAGCGGGTCATGAGCCTGGCCCAAGGAGGAGTGGCGTGATCGCATCGCTGCCTTCGATCCCCTCACCGTCGTCCCCCGCCGACGCCCTGGACGGCGCGCCCGCCTCGGCCGACGGGCCTGGGGG
>DASUHN010000032.1 GCA_036273495.1 Acidimicrobiales bacterium
GCCGCCCCCGAGGCGGTGCGGGTGCGCGCCGTGCCCGCCGACCGGCCCGAGGACGCCGGCGGGCTCCGCGTCCTGCTCGTGCCCCACGCCACCCCCGACGACCAGGGCCGCCTCACGCTCACCCAGCTGGCCCCGCCCGAGCACATGCTCCGGACCGTCTCGGACTACCTCGGCCGGCGCCGCTGCGTCGGGGCCCGGGTGATGGTCGAGCCGCCCTACTACCAGGGCGTCACGGTCGTGGCCCAGCTCCTCGTGCATCCCTGGGCCGACGTCAACGCCGCCCAGACGGCCGCCCTCGACGCCCTCTACGGCTACCTCAACCCCCTCACCGGCGGCCCCGACGGCGCGGGTTGGCCCTTCGGCCAGGCGGTCCACACCGGCGAGATCTATGCCATCCTCCAGGGCGTCCCGGGGGCGCGGGTCGTCGAGGACGTCCGCCTCTTCGCCGCCCACCCCATCTCGGGGCGCAGGGGCGACGCCGTCAACCGGGTCGACGTCCCTCCCAACGCCCTGGTGTTCTCGTATGAGCACCAGGTGCGGGTGGAGGTCTGACGATGGCGGTCACGTCCGACGAGATGCTCGACCTCGAGCTGCCGGCGCCGCTCCCGTTCTCCCGGCGGGGCGCGATCGACGGTCTGCGCAGCCGGATGCAGATCGGTCACTCGCTGCCGGCCGTCTACCAGGGCGACGACTTCTGCCAGCGGCTCACCACCGTGTTCGACGACGCCCTCTCCCCGGTGGTCTCCACCCTCGACTGCTTCGACGCCTACGTCGATCCGGCGCTGGCGCCCGAGGACTTCGTGGAGTGGCTGGCGGGATGGGTGGCCGTTTCCCTCGACGAGGCGTGGGCGCCGGCGCGGCGGCGCCAGCTCGTGGCCCGGGCCGTCGAGCTGTACCGCAGCCGGGGCACCGTCGACGGGCTGGTGGCGGCGGTGGAGCTCTACACCGGCGTCACCCCCGAGGTCATCGAGAGCGGGGGGTGCGGCTGGTCGGAGGTGGCCGACAGCGCCCTGCCCGGTACCGCCCAGCCCCGGCTCCAGGTCATCGTGCGGACGTCGGACCCCTCGCGGGTGGACGTCCGGGTGGTCGAACGGATCGTGGCGGAGAACAAGCCCGCTCACCTCCCCCACACCGTCGAGATCACCGCGGGGTGACCCTGGCGGCTGTGGCGCCCGCAGCGGGGGCCCGCGACCGGACCGGCTACGAACGCGACGGCAGGGTTCTCCTCCGCTCCCTGATCGGGCCCGACGAGGTGGCGACCGTCCGCCGGGAGATCACCTGTGTCCTGAGGCGGCACGGATGGACGGCGGGGCCGCCGTCTCCGGCCGACCCCGGCGCCCCCATCCCCGTCCGGGACGGGTGGAACCCGTTGGCGCCGGCGGCCGGGGACCGCGCCGCCTACCGCGACATCTGCGCCCTCGAGTCACTGCACCGGCTCGGTGACCATCCCGCCCTGACCGCGGCCGCGGCCGGGTTGCTCGGGGACCACGACGTCCTCCGCCATCCCCGCCCCGTGGCGCGTGTGGTGGCGCCCGCCGCCGGCTCCCCCCAACCGCCCACCCCGCCGCACCAGGACCACGTGAACATGCAGGGGGGGCGCCGGGCGGTCGTGGCCTGGATAGCCCTGACCGCCTGCCCCCTTCGGGCGGGCGCCCTCGAGGTGGCGCTCGGCTCCCACCGGGACGGCCCGCGCCCTCACGCCCTGGCCCCGGGATCCGGTGTGCTGTCCTGCCCGGTCGATCCCGGCGACCGCTGGTGGAGCGACGACCTGGAGCCCGGGGACGCGATCCTCTTCGACGCCCTGAGCGTGCACCGCGCCCTCCCCAACCGGTCGGAGGGCTTCCGCCTCTCCGTCGACTTCCGCTACCAGCCCCGGCGGGACCCGGTCTGTGCCCTGACCCTCGGCGCCTACGGCGACCTGGGTTGGGACGAGATCTACGCCGGCTGGAGCGCGCCAGCGGGACCGGCGGCCAGCGCGCCGTACTACTGGCGGGACATGGACCTGTGTGTCGAGCCCCACGACCCGGCCTACTGCCGGGCGGATCCGGTCAGGCCGGCTGGGCCTCGGGGTTGATGGCGTCCAGCGCCGAGTACTCCTCGCTGGTGTCCACCCAGTCCTCGAACTGGATGACCCCGATCTCGGTGAACTTCTGACGCAGCCAGCCGTCCCCGGCGTCGAGGAGCCCCAGCTTCTTGCAGTTCGGGACGATCTTCGAGAACAGCATCGCCTGGAACATGTCCTGGCCGGGGTTGGGGTTCTCGGTGATGAACTTGATCACCGCCCGCGGGTCCTCCCCGACCCGCTCCCACACCTCGGGGGCGAAGAACCGGTTCCGCAGCCGCAGCGCCGCCTCGAAGGCGAACTCCTGGCGGCTCAGGATCTCGTCGTGGTTCAGGCCGGCATAGAACTCCTTCAGTGACAGCACACCGAAGGCCACGTGGCGGGCCTCGTCGCTCATCACGTAGCGGAGCAACTGCTTGAGCAGGGGCTCGGTCGTGATCATGTGCATCATCCCGAAGGCGGCGAGGGCCAGGCCCTCGACCATGATCTGCATCCCGAGGTAGGTGATGTCCCACCGGTTGTCCTCGATGATCGTGTCGAGCAGGCTGCCGAGGTTGGGGTTGATCGGGTACGCCCCGCCCATCTTCTCCTCGATGTAGCGCGAGAAGACCTCGACGTGGCGGGCCTCGTCGACCACCTGGGTGGCGGCGTAGTACTTGGCGTCGATCCAGGGAACGGTGGCGGTGATGAGCCCCGTGCACACCAGCGCCCCCTGCTCCCCGTGCAGGAACTGCGACAGCAGCCACTTCTGCTGCTCCATGCCGAAGCGGCTCCACTGCTCGTCGCCCCACTTGGCCAGCGGGGATCCGGCCACATCGGCCATCATCTCGAAACGGGCGTTCGACGCCCCGAACTCGGCGGCCAGCTTCTCGTTGTCGACCTCGGTGTCCCAGGGCAGATCGGTGGTCGCGTTCCACTGGGACGCCTTGCCCTTCTCGTAGAGCTTCGCCAGCGCCGGACGGCTCCGCGAGTAGTCCCACGTGAACAGCACCTCGCTGTGCTGGTCGACGGAGTGCACCACCTCGTCGAGGTTGGCCCGGTCGGCGCCGATGATGCTGTCGAGATCCTCTTCGGTGAGCGGCTTCACCTTGTGGTCGATGTCGGTCATTGGTCCTCCCCGGGTCTGAATTGGTCGACGATTCGGTTGATGAACGACGCCCAGGCGTCGCGATCGGTGCTCTGCAGGTCCATGGCCCGCAGCAGCAGCGAGCCGAGGCCCAGCATCAGGCAGAAGCGGGCCACCACGGCCGGGTCGACGTCGGGGACGACGTCACCGGCGGCCTGGCCGAAGCGGATGAGCTCGGCCATGAGCTCCTCCCGGCCCGCCACCTCGCGGAGCAGGATCGGCGCCGCCTCGGGATCCCGCCGCGAGGCCGTGATGAGCTCGACGAGCAACGGCGCCGCCAACGGCCCGTGGTCGAGGCGCTTGCCCTGCTCGGCGATGAGGTCGAGCACCCCCATCGGCTGTTCGGCGGCCAGGAGCCGCCCCAGCTCGTCGGCGCTGTGCTGCTCGACCACCGCGGCGAGCAGCTCGGCCTTGGACCCGTAGTGGTTGTAGATGGCCCCGACGCTCAGGCCCGCCTTCTCGGCGATCTGAGCCACTCGGGCGCCCTCGAAGCCGTCCCGCCCGAAGACGGCGGCGGCGGCGTTCAGGAGTCTGTGCCTGGTCTCCGCCGGCGACAGCCCTGCCACTCTCCCCACGAGCAGGATAATAATGAGCGCTCATTCATTAGACAACCGCCCGTGCCTCCCCTTGACCTCCGGGGGGGCAGGGTCAAGGATCCGGCCCATGGCACAGGCAGCCGCCAACGGCATCGAGATCGAGTACGACACCTTCGGGGAGCCGGGGCTACCGCCCCTCCTGCTCGTGATGGGCCTGGGTGCCCAGATGATCACGTGGGACGAGGGCTTCTGCGAGCAGCTGGCGGCCGAGGGCTTCTTCGTCGTCCGTTACGACAACCGCGACACGGGCCTGTCGACCAGGTTCGAGGAGGCCGGGCTCCCCGACCTGGGCTCGCTGATGGCCGCCATGGCCACGGGGGAGAGCGCCCCGGCGGGAGCGACGGCCTACACCCTGGAGGACATGGCCGACGACGGGATCGGCGTCCTCGATGCGCTGGGGCTGGGCCGGGCCCACATCGTCGGGGCGTCGATGGGCGGGATGATCGTCCAGGCCATGGCCATCCGCCATCCGGGCCGGGTGCTGTCGATGTGCTCGATCATGTCGACGACCGGAGACCGCTCCGTCGGCGCCCCCACCCCCGAGGCCATCGGCGCCCTGATGTCGGCGCCGCCGGCCAACCGGGCCGAGGCCATGGACCGGGCCATCGAGGCCCAGAAGGTGATCGGCGGCAAGGGGTTCCCGGTCGACGAGGAGCGCCTGCGCCAGCGGGCCGGGCGGGCCTACGACCGGGCCTTCTATCCGCCCGGCATGGCCCGCCAGCTGGCCGCCATCCTCACTGCGTCGGACCGCACTCCGGCGCTGGCCCGGGTGGCCGTCCCGACGCTCGTGATCCACGGCGAGGACGACCCGCTGGTGACGCCCTCCGGCGGCCAGGCCACCGCCCGCGCCGTCCCCGGCGCCGAGCTGCTGACCATCCCGGGGATGGGCCACGACCTCCCCGAGCCGGCCTGGCCCCGCATCATCGGTGCCATCGCCGCGAACGCCCGGCAGGCGGTGGCGACCCCCGCTGCATGAGCCTGAGCGGGACAGCCCGAGCCGCCCTCTGCGGAGAGCGGGCGACGGGAATTGAACCCGTATCATGACCTTGGAAGGGTCAGGTTCTGCCGTTGAACTACGCCCGCGGGGTCGGGGAGGGGGGATTTGAACCCCCGACCGCCTGCCCCCAAAGGATGTCAGACCGAGTCCAGGCCGTGCTGCTCAATCCGCATAGTACCCGTGAGCAGGGCGGTTGCGAAACGGCGATGGACGTGCGATGACGGCGCGGCACGCCGCGGAACGGGGCGGATTGATACATCTGGGATACCCGACGGACCGAGCAGGCCGCGCCGGGTCGGAGTCGCTGTCGACGCCCGGCCGATCCTCAGCCGAGTAGGCGGCACAGCTCGCTCAGAATCCGGGGCAGGTCAACTGTGGTGTCCGTCCAGACCCTGTCAGGCGACAGATCGTCCGGCAGTCCGTGGGCCAGGCGGTGCCGGTACGCCGCCAGCTCGGCCCACGGGTCCCGGCCGACCTCCAGGCCCGCCGCCTGTCGATACTCCTCGGCCAGGTTGCCCGCCGTGATCCAAAGGCGTTCGACGGCGAGACGGAGCACGCGGTCGGAGTCCCAGCCCTGCTTGATGGCTGGCACGAGGGCTTGGATCTCTTGGAGGGTCTCGACGAGGCT
>DASUHN010000033.1 GCA_036273495.1 Acidimicrobiales bacterium
GGACCGCCTTGGCGTCGGCCTGGGCCGCCTGCAGCGCCGTCCGGGCGTCGGCCGGGGAGGTCGCGCCGGACAGCACGTTCTGGGCCAGCCCGCTCAGCTTTCCCTGGGCGTCAGCGAGCTTGGACTGCAGGTCCGCCAGCGCCGCGCTCGCCTGAGACGTGTCGGTGCCACGGGACTGGGCCGCGGTCAGCCGGGCCTCGATGGCGGGAACGCGGTCCCCGACCTTCCCCAGGGTGACCGAGAGGCGGTCGGCCCGCAGGACGACGGCCACCTCCTGCAGGGCCGTGTCGCTGCGGACACTCTTGACCTCGGCCTGCACCTCCGACCGTAGGGTCTTCAGGTCGCTGGCGGCGGCCACCTGCTTGCGGAGGTCGACCAGCTGCTGGCGCAGGCCCGAGAGCTGGCCCACCAGGCCGGCCAGGTTGGGGTCGTTCTCCGCCGGGCCGGTCGCCCGGTCGATCCGGGTCACCAGGGCGTCGATCCGCTTCTCGATGCGCGCCTTGGCCGCCGCCAGCGAGCTGGACGCCTTCTGCGCCGGCCGGGCGGCGGAGCCGCCGACGGCAGCGGTGGTGACGGCGGAGATCGGAACAGGGGCGGAGCTGGCCGAGGTGGCCCAGGCCGGCCCCGCCACCGCTGTGGCCCCGAGCCCGGCCGAGGCCAGGATGCCGCCGGCCAGCAGCCAGGACCGCCGTGAGGTGAGAGTCGGGAACGGCATGGGTGCTCCTGTCGGGTGGGGGTCTTCGTCCATCGTCAATGAGACAACCCATATGTGAGGAGGGTGTTAGGGCCGGATCAGGGCCTTGAGGGCCCCCATTAGGTTGAGCGGGCCATGACCTACGAGCTCGACGAGGACACCGCCCTCGAGCCGGCCGGGCCCGGCCGATGGCACGGTCGGGTGACCGGCCGCTGGGGGATCGGGGGAGGCCCGAACGGCGGTTACATCGCCGCCATCCTGGCCCGGGCCCTCGCGGCCGAGGCGGCACCGCCCCAGCCGCTCACCATGACGGTCCACTACGTCGAGCGCCCGGCCATCGGCCCGGTGGTGGCGGAGGTCGAGACCGTGCGGGTCGGGCGCTCCCACGCCACCCTGTCGGCCCGGCTGGTGCAGGAGCGGCCGGTGGCGGTCGCGCTGGCCACCTTCGGCCGCCCTCGAGGAGGGCCGACTGGGTGCGGGGCGTAGCCCGGTTCAGCTCGTCGAACAGGACGACATTGGCGAACAACGGGCCCGGGCGGAAGTGCCACTCCCCCGTGGACGACTCGAAGACCGCCACCCCGGTCACCTCGCCGGGCAGGAGGTCGGGGGTGCCCTGCACCCGCCGCATTGCGCCGCCGACGCTCCGAGCAATGGCCTTGGCCAGGAGGGTCTTGCCCACCCCCGGACGGTCCTCGATCAGGACGTGACCCCCTGACAGCAGGGCCACGAGTCCCAATCGGACCGCATCGGGACGGCCTAGCAGCACGCCGGTCAGCCGGTCGAGTAGGGACTGAGTCAGCCCGGCCGCCCGCTCCAGGTCGTCGCCCATCGCGCCGTCGCCTCTCAGAACCGATTGGGACACCACGGCAACTCCAGGGCGAGGAGGGTAAGGAGGTGAAAGTACTCGGCGCCGGCGCCAGGTCGGGCCGAACCCCGACCTAAGCTGGCCTCCGTGCGTGGCTCGACGCCTGTCCAGCCCGCACAGTCTCGTGGAGGACGCCGGCCAGCTCATCGGCGAGCTCCGCACCCATCTGCACGAAGGCCGTCGCGCCCGGCTCGATGGCGACGTGGACCATCCGGTCCGTCCCGCACGCCGACAGGACCATCACCTGAGTGCCCGGAGCCACCCGCAGGATCTCGGGGAGGACGGTCAGCCCGTCCATGACCGGCATGGCCAGATCCAGCAGGACGAGGTCGGGCCGGAGATCGGCGGCCATACGTATCCCCCCCGCCGTCTGGGGCCTCACCAACCAGCTCAACTCCCCCGTCGTCAGCGAGAAGTGCCCTGTTCACCCCACGGACGTCAGCGTCGTCGTCCACGAGCAGGACCGAGGGCTTCACGCGGTCCTCGCCTCGCCGGCTGCTGCGAGAGCTCGAGCAAGGTCACCCGGATGGAGTCCGACAATCGTCAGCTGCTCGCGCAGTAACACAGTGGTTTCCTGAAAGCGCTCGCTCTAGCGCCGCTCCGGCGCGCACGCGGTCCCCCCTCTGCGTTCAGATGTTGCATGCGAATACCGATTGATGGATCCGGTCGCTGCTCCCGAACACCCCGTCCGACTTCATGTTGGTTCCGACCCACATTCGCCGGGGCGGTCGCGCCCTGGCTTCCCCGCTGTGGTCGAGCCCGCCCTGGAGCGGAGTCCCGTCAGTCTCACTGCTCAGAGCGAGACAGAGCCATTGGAGCCATTGGTGTTGACGGCTGTGGAGCTTCCGGCGCTGG
>DASUHN010000034.1 GCA_036273495.1 Acidimicrobiales bacterium
TGGAGCACCTGGTCGGAGGTGGTCAGCACCTTGGTATTGGCCTGGTAGGCGTTCTGGGCCACGATGAGGTCGGTCAGCTGCTTGGCCAGGTCGACGTTGGACGTCTCCAGAGCGCCGCCCTCGGTCGAGCCCCGCCCCCCCGTGCCGGGCGTTCCGACCTGGGCGTTCCCCGAGTTGACGGTCGACTGGTAGTAGCCGTTTCCGGCCTTGAACAGGCCCTCGTTGTTGGCGAAGCTGGCTAGGGCCAGCTGCCCGAGCTTCTGGGTGGTGCCACTCGAGAAAGTGCCGGAGATGGTCCCGTCGGGGCCGATGCTGAACGACTGCAGGCCACCGCTCGGGACCCCGTCCTGGCTTCCGACCTCCATGGTGCTGGGGCTGGCCAGCTGGGTGACTGCGGACGTCGTGCCCGGCGCCGGCAGGTCCACGCTCAAGGTGGCCCCGCCGGCCCAGTTGTAACCGGCGGGCATGGTGGTCACGGCCAGGGAGGTCGCACCCGCAACGGCGGTCCCGTTCACCGTGGCCAGCTGGCCGTTGGTGAACACGAGGCTCTGAGGGGTGCCCCACAGCTGGGTCGCAGGGCCGCCACCCGGATTCGGCACGGAGCCCTGGAGATCCCATGTGCCGGCCGCCCCCGCCTTGGGCGTGAGGGTGAGCGTGACCGGCACCACGGCCCCCAGGGCGTCGTAGGCGTTGATGGAGATGGTGACCGGGTTGGCGGTGCCGCTCCCCGACCACGCCTCGAGGTTCCCGGTGAGGTTGATGTTCTGGGTGGCCACCGGGGTCGACAGCTGGCCCTGCGGGATGGTCAGGGCGGTGGTGGGGCCGTTCACGTTGACTACGCCCGAGGCATTGGCCGCCCAGCCCTGGATCAGGCCCCCGTCGGACGTCACGAGGTGCCCGAGCGCGTCGAGGCTGAGGTTGCCCGCCCGGGTGTACATGATCGAGCCTCCCTTGTTCGCGATCAGGAAGCCGGGACCCTGGATGGCGACATCCGTGGGCTGGCCGGTCTGCTGCAGCGAACCCTGGACGAAGGACGTGCGGGTGGTCGCCACTCGGGTTCCTGAACCGATGATCGTCGGGTTCACACCACCGGTCGTCGGGGTGGCGGCGCCGGCGCCGCTCAACTGCTGGCTCAGCAGGTCCTGGAACTGCACGTCGACCGCGGCGTAGCCGGGGGTGTTGACGTTGGCGATGTTGTTGCCAACCGTGTCGATCATCGTCTGGTTGGCTTCGATGCCGCTGATGGCGGCGGAAAGTGACTCCACGGTGAGGTTCTCCTTGTTGGTAGGTCGGAATGCGGAACGTTTGGTTGACGGGCGGGTCAGTTGGACGGGGTCGATGAAGTGGACGATGGGGCCGGATCGGTCGACGAGGCTGAGCCGGTCGCCGGGGTGGCGGCGCCGCTGGTCGACGGCGCGCTGACCGCGGTCACCGCGGTCACCGCGCTCAGCGGGACCGAGGCGCTGCCGACGTGCAGGACCGGGCCGGTGGACTCGATCCCCACCGACGAGACGACGCCGGTCACGGGTGTGCCATTGGGCAGGTTGGCGGTGACCTGCTTGCCGATCATCGATGTCGAGGCCATCGTGCCCATGTCGGAGAGGAGCGACTTCTCCGAGTCCATCAACGCCGACATGTTGGCGGCCTCCGACATCTGCGCCGTCTGGGACATGAACTGCGTCGGGTCGGCGGGGTTCATCGGATCCTGGTACTTGAGCTGGGCCACGAGCAGCTGCAAGAAGGTGTCGCCTGAGCTCATCTTGAGCAGGGGGTTGCTCGAGTCGGAGCCGGTCGACGAGCCCGACGGCGCGGTGGCGCCCAACGCCGCCGTGGAGTTGAGTGAGCTCATGGGGTCGAGGGTCATAACCTTCCTCTCTCGTGGCTACAGCTGGACGTCGACCAGGCGGTCCGGGTCGACGGATGCGATAGGTCCAGGGTCGGGATCAGACGTGATGTCCGGTCCCGTCATGCTCCATGGGCTGGAGCGCATGCCTCGTTGGTCGGGCGCCGGTCCGCTCCACCCCTGACCCGGCGCTCCGCCGCCGCCCGCCCAGCTCCGGAGATGGACGTTGGCGGGTGACCCGGGACGGGACAGCGACCGGGCCAGGCGGTCCATGCCGTCGCTGAGGGCGCTGTGACCCTCGGCGGTCTCCGCCGACAGGTGCAGGGAGACCTGCCCCCCGGCCACTTCGAGATGGGCCACGACCCGGCCCAGGCCCTGGGGCTCGAGCTGCAGGGTCAGGGAGTAGGTGCCGTCTGGGCCGGTGCGCAGAGGGGCGATCACCTGGACGACCTGGTCGTGCACGGGGGCCACGGCCGGGACAGCCGCTCCCGTCGCGGGCTGCACCGCAGTGGGTGCCCCCGGTGCCGCCAGTGCGCCGCTTCCGGACGCAGCCGCAATGGAAGAGTCGGGAACGGCCGGGGCGGCAGCGGTCTGACCGGGGGACACCGTCGGCGAGGATGCGGGTGCGGCCTTGCCGCCCGCCTGGGCGCCAGGTCCGGGCCCGCTCCCGGCGGGCGCGGTTGCGGCGTCTTGAGTCGAGGGTCCCGGTGCCGGAGCGCCGGCGCCCGAAGCGCTCCCGGCGCCGGCCGGCGCGGAGCCCCCGGCCGGCGCCGGGCCGGGGCGGGGAAGACCTGACGACCCGTCGCTCGTGGTACCCGGGCCAGAGACGGCGCCGGGCGTCGCAGCCGGTCCGGCCGGGCTCCCTGCCGTCGACGCCGATGCCAGGTCGGGACCTCCGGGCGATGGATCGGTGGTGCCAGGGCCGTCCGCCGCGGCCGGGCCGGTGCCGGCAGAGGCTCCCGGGGCCGGGTCGGGCCCGCCGTCGCCGCCTGCAGGAGAGGCCTTCGCTCCCCCGACGCCGGCGGGACCATCGGGAACGAGCGGGGCGGAAGCGGCGTCGGAAACCGGGAGGCCGGCGGGGATGGCGCCTGCTCCTGCTTCGTCGGGGTCCGCGGGTCCGGGTACCGCCGGCAGGGAGAGGCCGCCGCCGGAGGCAACCGCTGGCGCGGCGGGGTCAGCGGAGTCCCCCGCGGCGGCCTGCGCTCCCGAGGCGGGGGCCGAGCCGCTCGGGGCGGCGCCGGCCGGCGCAGCACCATCGGCGTCGGGACCGGAGGCGCCGGTGGCAGCGGATCCGCTCGCGCCACCCGGGGCCGTGGCCGCGGATGGGGACGACGTCGCGTCCGCACCGGGCCGGGCCGGGCCGGCCGGATCGACCGGCGGGGCCGCCGGGGGGGCCGCACCCACGGCACCGGCCGCTCCGAGCGCATGCGAGTCGGGCTGATCGGCGGATCCGGGCCGGTTGTCCCGCCCCTTCTCCTGCCGGGGGGGTGCGGGACGGGGCCCACCCATCTGGTCCTGGGCGGCGCGCA
>DASUHN010000035.1 GCA_036273495.1 Acidimicrobiales bacterium
CCGGGGAGGAGCCATGTCCAGCGCAACCTAACCTCCCCGGGTGGCCGGGAGGGACTCACTCCGGAAGGTGACGGCCGAGGTCGTGGCCTGTCGCGCCTGCCCCCGGCTGGTGGTATGGCGGGAGCAGGTGGCCACGGAGAAGCGGGCCTCCTTTGCCGGGGAGGAGTACTGGGGCCGGCCGCTGCCGAGCTTCGGGGACCCCCGCGCCCACCTGCTGGTGGTGGGCCTGGCCCCCGCCGCCCACGGGGGCAACCGCACCGGTCGCATCTTCACCGGGGACCGCTCGGGGGACTGGCTGTTCTCGGCCCTGTGGCGGGCGGGCTACGCCAACCAGCCGACGAGCGTGACGCCCGACGACGGCCTCGAGCTGACCGGCGCCTTCATCGCCGCCGCCGTGCGCTGCGCGCCTCCCGCCAACCGCCCCACCACCGAGGAGCGCGACCGCTGCGCCCCCTACCTGGTCCGGGAGATGGCGCTGCTGAGGGACGTGCGGGTGATCGTGACCCTCGGCCACTTTGCCCACGACGCCGTCTGCCGGCTGTTGGCGCTGCGGCCCCGGCCCCGCTTCTCCCACGGGTCGGAGGCCGAGCTGCCCGACGGCCGGTTCCTGCTCGGATGCTTCCACCCGAGCCAGCAGAACACCTTCACCGGCAAGCTGACCGAGGACATGCTGGACGCGGTCTTCCGCCGCGCCCGGGAGCTGGGCTCTACAACCTCTCGATGATCATGGCCATGCCCTGACCGCCACCGACGCACATCGTCTCGAGGCCGATGGTCTTGTCGAGGGTCTGCAGGTCGTTGATCAGCGTGGTCATGATCCGGGCCCCGGTCATGCCGAACGGGTGCCCGAGGGCGATGGCCCCGCCGTTGGGGTTCAGCTGGTCCTCGATGGAGATCCCGAGGGCGTCGCAAACCGGGAGCACCTGGGCGGCAAAGGCCTCGTTCAGCTCCACCACGTCGATGTCCTTGATGCTCATCCCGGCCCGGGCCAGCACCTTGCCGACGGCCTCGATCGGCCCCACGCCCATTATCTCGGGGGCCAGGCCCGAGATGGCGCTGGCCTTGATGCGGGCCAGGGGCTTGAGCCCGAGGCTGCGGGCCTTGTCCTCGTCCATGACGAGCACGGCGGCGGCGCCGTCGTTGAGGGGACAGGCGTTGCCGGCGGTGACCCGCCCGCCCTCCTTGAACGCCGGCTTGAGCTCGGCCAGCTTGTCGAGCTGGGTGTTGGCCCGGGGGCAGTCGTCCTGGCTGACGACAGTCCCGTCCGGCAGGGTGATCGGGGTGATCTCCCGCTCGAAGAAGCCGTTCTTCTGGGCCTCCACGGCGCGGTCCTGGGAGAGCTTGGCGAACTCGTCCATCCGGGCGCGGGGCACGTCGTACTTCTCGGCCACGTTCTCCGCCGTCATGCCCATCGGGATGTACACGTGGTTGACGAAGTCGTCGCGGCTCTCGTCCATGAAGCGGGGGTTGAGGTCGTCTCGCGAGCCGCCCTTGCCACCGGTGCGGCTCACGCTCTCCACTCCGCCGGCGACGTAGGTGTCGCCTTCCCCGGTCTTGATGGCGTGGAAGGCCATGCGGATGCTCTGCAGCGAGGAGGCGCAGAAGCGGTTGACGCTGGTCCCGGGGACCGTGTCGGGCAGGCCGGCCAGCAGGCCGATGTTCCGGGCCATGTTGTAGCCCTGCTCCCCGGCGTGGTTGGCGGCGCCCATGATCACGTCGTCGACGTCGGCCGGCTTGACCGCCGGTGCCTTGGCCATGAGCGCCTTGACGATCGTGCCACCCATGTCGTCGATACGGGCGTCGATGAGGGAGCCCTTGAAGGCCCGCCCGATGGGGCTCCTGGCGGTCGCGACGATCACTGCCTCGGGCATCCTCTGCCTCCCCTTAGAGTCCGGTCGACCCGACTCTACCGCCGCTCAGACGGACGCAGCCTTGGGCGGCATCAGCCGGGGCGCCGGGACGGCCGTCTCGGGCCAGCGGGCCCGGCTGACCCGGGACAGCTTGCGCATCAGGGCCACCGCCCCGGGGTCGTCGTCGGCCGGCCGGGTCTCGATCACGCCGTCCCGCACCAGGCCGTCCATGACCTCGCGCCCCCGGTCGGTGCGCACCACGGTCAGCGTCCAGTCGTTGAACGCCCCGATCCCCCCGGTCGAGATGTCGGCGTGCTCGGCGGCGAAGTCCGGGCACGACTTGCACCCCTCCCGCGTCCACGCGTGGCACTCCTTGAGGGGGATCTCGTGGTAATCCCCGTTGCGCATCCAGATCTGGAACACGCCCTTGATGTTCATCTTGACCATGTCCTGTTTGGCCAGCCCGTACTTGGCCAGGAACAGCTCCTCGAAGATCGAGTCGTCGAAGGTCTTCGAGCAGAGCAGCCCGATGTTGAGGGCAAAGCGCCGGGCCACCTTCCCCGCCTTCCGCGCCGCCATCACGGGGGGCGCCGAGGTCATGCAGCTCATCCCGACCATGGCGATGCGCTCGGCGCCGGCGGCGATGGCGTCGGAGTAGGCGAGGGTGTTGGCCGAGTAGGTGTAGCGGCTCCCGGCCGCGGCCAGGATCTCGTCGCGTGTGCGGGCCACCCCGGGCTTGGCCTTCCAGCTCGTGCCGTCCCCCTCCAGGTAGGAGACGAGGGCGGCGTCGATCACGTCGTTCTCGAGGGCCCAGACGAGGATGGCCGAGACCAGCCCGCCGTCCTGGCCCAGCTCGTGGACCTGGGGGTCGGTGGCCCGGGCCAGCACCACGTCCTTGGCCACGCCCGAGACCTCCTCGACCGTGCGCTCCCGCCCGAAGAGGAAGGTGTCGATCTCGGTCTCCCACCCGCGGAAGCGGGGGCAGGCCCGGGTGCAGAGCGTGCATCCCTTTACTCCGTGGGTGCAGTCGTCGAAGCCCCCGTCGGCCTCGACGTGGAACGGCTTGTACCGGCCGGCGTCGTCGTCGTAGCCGAGCACGTCATAGGGGCAGGCGATGATGCAGGCCGCGCACCCCGTGCACAGCCCCGACGTGACGACCTCGGTGTACAGGTGGGACCAGTGCGGCTTCTCCGGCGGCATGGAGGCCACACTATTAACCCGCCGGGTCCCCTACGCCCCGGCTCCTCCCGCAGGCGGGGACCCCAGCCCCGCCGCGGGCCGTAGGTTCATCCCGTGCCGGAGCTGGTCGAGGTCGAGGCGTACCGGGCCCTGGCCGAGAAGGCGGCGGGGCGCACGGTCGACCGGGTGCACGCCCCGGACGCCTGGTACCTGAAACGGGGGCTCACCGCCCGCTCCCTGCGCTCGGCGGTGCGCGGCCGGGAGGTGCAGGGCGTGCGGCGCATCGGCAAGCTCCTCCTCCTCGACACCTCGGGCGGCCCGACGGTCGGGCTCCGCTTCGGGATGACCGGGCGGCTCCATCTCGACGGGGTGGCCGGCGTCGACCGGCTGATCTACTCGAGCAACGCCGCCAATCCGGCGTGGGAGCGGCTGGTCCTGGGCTTCGCCGACGGTGGGCGGCTGGTGGTGAGTGACCCCCGCCGGCTCGGCGGAGTCGAGCTCGACCCGCCCGAGGACCGCCTCGGGCCCGACGCCGCCACCATCACGACCGCCGGGCTGCGCCCCGCCTTGGCCGGGTCGGGCGCCGACCTCAAGGCCCGGCTGATGGACCAGTCCCGGGTGGCGGGGATCGGGAACCTGCTGGCCGACGAGATCCTGTGGCGGGCCGGCCTGTCCCCGGTGCGCCCGGCGGGGTCGCTCACCGACGGGGAGGTGCGCCGGCTGGCCGGGGTGATCCGGAGGACCGTGGCGCTACTGGTCCGGCGGGGCGGCTCCCATACCGGCGACCTCATGGCCGAGCGGCGCCCCGGGGGCGTCTGCCCCGCCGACGGGAGCGACCTCGTCCGCGGCGTCGTCGGGGGCCGGACCACCTGGTGGTGCCCCGCCCACCAGGCCTGAGCGGCGGCGCAGGAGCATCCAGGCCAGGGTGGCCCACCCGGCCGCCGCCAGGATGATGGCGGTGACCTCGACCGCGTCCCAGAGGCGGGGCACGGCCAGCCAGAAGAACTCGTCGGTGAAGCGGACGATCCCCCACAGCCCGGCGAAGGCGGCCAGCATGATCCCCGGCGGCTGGCGCCGGGTGCGCTCCTCGATCCAGCGCAGGATCAGGAAGATCACGAAGCACTCGACCGACTGGAAGAGGGGCACCGGGATGCGGTCGCCGACCTGGCCGGCGTAGCTCATCCCGTACCAGGCGTCGGTGGGGTGGCCGCCGCCGTCGATCATCAGCTGGGGCCCGAGCAGGCGGCCCAGGGCCCACGACGCCATGAGCACCGGTGCCGCCACGTCGAGGGCGGCCCTCGTGCTGATGCCGGCCGCGTACCTGCGCTGGAACCAGATCCCGGTGGGAACGCCGAACAGGAGGCCGCCGAAGGACGACAGCCCGCCGTGCCAGACGGCCAGGATCTGGCTGAGGTTGTGCTCGTAGAAGGAGAGGTTGGCGAGGAGGTGCACCGCCCGGGCCCCGACGATGGCCGCGGCGATCACCCAGAGGAAGGCCCGGTTGAGCCACTCCCAGGGGTAGCCGACGGCCCGGAACCGGCGCCGCATGTACCACAGCGCGAACCAGAAGGTCAGGGCCAGCCCGATCCCGTAGGTGTGGATGTGGAACGGCCCGAGGTGGAAGTCCACCGGTATCGGCTTCAAGGGGCGGGATCGTAATGTGACGGGCTTGGCGGATGGCCTCACCCCCGACCGGTTCGTGACCGTGGAGCGCCGCCCCGGCGGCGTGGCGCTCCTGCGGCTGGACCGTCCGAAGATGAACGCCCTGTCCGGAGCGCTGCTGGCTCAGCTGGCCGGGGCGGTGGCGGAGCTGGCCGCGGACCGGCCCGGGGCGGTGGTCGTCTGGGGCGGGCCCCGGATCTTCGCCGCCGGCGCCGACGTCTCGGAGTTCGTCGACGAGGGGTCGGGGCGGCCCGCGCCGGAGCGGGCGGCGGCGGTGGGCGCCGGGTTCCGGCGCGCCCTCGACTCCCTGGCCGCCCTCCCGATGGCGACGGTGGCGGCGGTCAACGGCTACGCCCTGGGCGGGGGTTGCGAGCTGGCCCTCGCCTGCGACCTCCGGGTGGCGGGGGACGACGCCCGCTTCGGCCAGCCCGAGATCCTCCTCGGGATCATCCCGGGGGGCGGCGGAACCCAGCGCCTGACCAGGCTGGTGGGGCCGGCCCGGGCCAAGGACCTGGTGCTCACCGGCCGGCACGTGCCCGCCGACGATGCCATGCGGATCGGGCTGGTCGACCGGCTGGTGCCGGCCGAGGAGGCCCTGGACGCCGCCTGCGCCCTGGCCGCCGCCCTGGCCGCCGGACCGCCCGAGGCGACCGCCCTGGCCAAGCGGGCGGTGGACGAGGGCGCCGGCCTGTCCCTGTCGCGGGGCCTGGACCTGGAACAGGAGCTGTTCGCCGAGGCGTTCGGGACCGGGGACGCCGCCGTGGGGGTGGCCTCGTTCCTGGAGAACGGTCCCGGGAAGGCCCGCTTCCGCGGGCCGGAGTAGGGGTGGCCCGTCTCCTCCTCGTGGCTCTGTCGGTCGGGTTGTCGAACTTCGCGGCGTCGGTCGGGCTCAGCCTCTCGGGGGTCGACCGGGCCCTCCGCATCCGGGTGGTCCTGCTGTTCGGTGCGTTCGAGGCGGGCATGCCGGTGGTCGGGCTGCTCCTCGGCCATGGGCTGGCCGGAACCCTCGGCTCCACCAGCCGGTGGATCGGTGGCGGCCTGCTGGTGGCCACCGGGGTGTGGACCGCCCTGCACCGGAGCTCGGCCGGCGCCAAGCCCGGGACCGGGCAACTGGTGGTGATGGCGGCGGCGCTGTCGATCGACAACCTGGTCGTGGGCTTCGCCCTCGGGACCCTGGCCGTGTCGCTGCCGGTCGCGGCCGGCGTGATCGCGGGAGTTAGCGTGGCGTTGTCCCTGGTGGGGCTGGAGATCGGCGCCCGGCTCGGGTCCCGGGTCGAGCGCTGGAGCGAGGAGATCGGGGGCGGGGTCCTGGTGGCGGTGGGGTCGGTGATCATGGCCGGGCTCCTCGACTGAGCGGGCCGGGCCCGACCAGAGCCGACCGGCACGCGGCAGGATGCCGGTGACAAAGTGTCGAAAGTCACCTAAGCCGGGGAAATCAGACAGGCGGCGGAACGCGTCCACTGGGGGGGGAGCCGTGGGGACATCGAGCCGGGAGCAGCGCGAGGCAATCGAGGCGGTAAAGGACCCGTTCGCCCGTAACACCCTGCGGGTCGCCTACCACGTCCGCAAGTACATCCTCCTCTACGTCTGCGGGGCCCTCGGGGCCCTGGCCCTGTCCCTGTTCCCGACCCTGTCGGGGGGCGGGGGCCCCTCGGGCAGCGGCACCCTGGCCAGCGGGGCGGGGACGCCGTCGGGCCAGGCGGCCAACGGCGCGGTCGGCGCCGGCGCCACCGGGAACACGACCGGCGCCGGGTCCACCACCGGCCTGTCGGCCTCCGGCGGTCCGGTGGCGGCAGGCGCGTCACCGGCCGGACAGGCGGCGGGCGCGACCGGCGGCGGCAGCGGCGGAGGCACGTCCTCCGGTGGCCCCGTCGGCCAGGTCCAGGTCGGCACGGGCAAGACCGTCTCCGGTGCGACCTGCACGGCGGGTGTGCACCAGCTGGCGTGGTCCAAGTACTCGGACATGTGCGTGGCCAGGTTCACCGGCAACAACGGCGGGGCCACCTACAACGGCGTCACCGGCAACTCGATCGTGATAGCCGTGCGCGTCCCGTCCGACGCCCAGGGGGCCAACTCGCTCGAGGCGCAGGCCGAGAACGAAGCGGCGGGCGGGGCCAGCAACGACCAGATCTGGGGCTACACCCAGAAGATCGTGAGCTACCTCAACGGCCAGTTCGAGCTCTACGGCCGCCACGTCGTGCTCAAGCAGTTCAACGGCCAGGGGAACTACACCAACGAGGAGCTCGACACCGGCCAGGCCCCGGCGTGCGCCGACGCCGACACGGCGGCCAGCAGCGTCCACGCCTTCGGGGTCCTCGACTACACGACCTACGGCTTCGAGACCGGCGTCTTCTCGGACTGCGCCGCCCGCTACCACATGTACGTGCCCGAAGGGGCGGGCTACTTCCCCGAGTGGTGGTACAAGCAGCACAACCCCTACGTGTGGGGGATCACGATGAACTGCGAGCTGATCGCCCAGCAGACGGCCGAGTTCGTCGGCAAGGAGATCGCCCCGTTCCCGGCCAAGTGGGCGGGCAACGACGGCGTCACCAGCATGGCGAACACCACCCGGAAGTTCGCCACCTACGTGCCGGGGAACGCCGAGTACCAGTCGTGCGTCCAGGAGACGCTCAACATCGACGAGAGCACCTACAAGATCCCCAAGGGGCGGGAGGACCAGTACAACTACAACCTCGACGTCTCCCAGTTCCCCCAGCAGGCCCAGCAGGCGATCGTCCAGTTCGCGGCCAACCACGACACGACCGTCACGCTGGCCTGTGACCCCATCTCGCCGATCTTCCTGACCCAGGACGCCGTCAACCAGAACTACTACCCGGAGTGGCTGGACATCGGGGTGGCCCAGACCGACTTCGACAGCTGGGGCCAGCTGTGGGACGCCCATGCCGTCTCCAACCACCTCTACGGCGTGTCGCAGGCGGCGTCCACCGTGCAGATCCTGAGCCCGAGCAGTGACGCCGGCCAGGGCCTGGCGAAGGCCGGCGTCCCGATCAACATCAGCAGCGCCACCGACTACTACAGCCTGCTCTCGATGTTCAACCAGCTGCAGGCGGCGGGTCCCGGGTTGAGCCCGGCGGCCATCGCCAGCGCAACCCCGGACATTCCCCAGGGGACGGGGTCGTTCGGCACTTGGCACTTCGGGAGCACGCACACGGCCATCATCGACGCCCGCGAGATCTGGTGGAACGGCGGCGCCAGCTCTCCCGCCGACCACAAGACCGGCACGTTCGAGGAGCTCTACGGCGGCAAGCGGTTCGTGTTGGGCCAGTACCCGTCGGGCCAGCCGCCGTTCTTCCAGTGAGCCCCGCCGTCCGGGACCGGCTGTCCCCGGTGTCGGAAGCGGCCCGCCGCGCCTCCGACACCGTCTCGTCACGCCCCGCGGCACGCGCCGCCCTGTGGTTCGGGGCCGCCGCCGCCCTGTGGCTTGTCCTGGCCGCCGTCCTTCCCCACGGGGCCCCACCCGGCGTGGTGGTGCAGGGCGTGGTCCTCGGGGCCATCAACGGACTGGTCGCGCTGGCCATGGTCCTGGTGTGGCGCTCCAGCCGCATCCTCAACTTCGCCGCGGCCGACATGGGCGCGGTGGCGGGGGTGCTGGCGATCGAGCTGCACATCAAGCTCAACCTCAACTACTTCGTGTGCGTGGCCACGGGCGTCGTGGCGGCCGCCGCCATCGGAGCGGTGGTCGAGGTGTTCATCCTGCGCCGCTTCACCAACGCCCCCCGGCTGATCGTGTCGGTGGCTACGATCGGGATCTCCCAGGTTCTCTATGGCCTCTCGGTACTGATCCCGGTCGAGTGGAACAAGGGCAACAACTCGGGCAACTTCACCACGCCCTTCAACGTCCACTTCACGATCTCCCCGGTGCTGTTCAACGGCAACTACGTGGTGGCGATGGTCCTCGTGCCGATCGTGATGGTGGCCCTGACCCTGTTCTTCCGCTACAGCAGCTACGGGGTGGCCATCCGCGCCGCCGCCGACAACGGGGACCGGGCCCGCCTGCTCGGCATCCCGGTCAAGCGCCTGTCGACGATCATCTGGACCATCACCGGGATCCTCTCGGCCCTGGCCATCCTGCTGCGGGTCCCGATCCAGGGCTTCTCGGCGTTCGACAGCGTCTCGAGCAGCGGCACCGAGCTGTTGTTGTTCTCGCTCACGGCCATGGTCATCGCCAACATGACCAACCTCCCGGTGGTGGTGCTGGCTTCGATCGCCCTGGGGGTGCTCGACTCGCTCGGCGCCTGGACCTTCCAGAACTCGAGCCTCGTCGACGCCCTGCTGCTCGTCGTGATCCTCCTGGCTCTGTTCGCCAAGCGCCAGAAGCTGTCCCGGGCGGCCGACACCGGGATCACGACGTGGCAGATGATCAAGCAGGTGCGGCCCATCCCCCCGGAGCTGATGCGGTTCCGGCAGGTGCGCCGGGCCGGCACCGGCGTCCGTCTGGCCGTCCTGGCGTTTGCCGTGACCCTGCCCCTGTGGGAGACGCCGGCCCACACCATGCTGTCCTCCCTCATCCTGCTGTACGCCATCGTGGCGGCGTCGCTCCTGATCCTGACCGGCTGGGGCGGGTTCATCTCCCTGGGCCACGTGGCCTTCATGGGCCTGGGGGCGGGCACCGTCGTGAGCCTGATGGCCAACGCCGGATGGAGCTTCTTCCCCGCCCTGGCGGCGGGGGCGGCGGTGGCGGGGGTGTTCGCCTTCATCCTCGGCCTGCCGGCCCTGCGCATCGGCAGCCAGATCTACCTGGCCGTCGTCACCCTCGCGCTCGCCGCCACCTGCGCCGACTACTTCTTCGTCCCCAAGTACTTCCCGTGGTTCGCGACCACCAAGCAGATCACCCGGGCCCCGATCTTCGGGCGCCTCGCCGTCGACACCGACCAGCAGTTCTACTTCGTGTGCCTCATCGCCCTTGCCGTCGTCCTGGCTGCCGTGCGGGGGATGCGCAACAGTCACGCCGGGAGGGCCAGCCTGGCGACCAACGACAACCGCCAGGCCACGCAGTCCTTCGGGATCAACACCACCCGGCTCAACCTGTTCGCCTTCGCCGCCTCCGGGGCGCTGGCGGGGCTGGCGGGGGGTCTGTTCGCCGTACTCGACCAGGGATTCTCCACCGGCTCCTTCGACACCAACGACGGGCTCAACTTCTTCCTGATGGTCGTGATCGGCGGTCTCGGCTCACTCCCGGGGGCGGTCCTCGGCGCCGTGTACGTATACGGAGCCGCCTACCTGCTCCCGAGCGGAGGTTGGTCGTTCCTGGCCACCGGGATCGGGGTGCTGATCGTGCTCATGTTCTTCCCGGGCGGGCTCGGGGAGCTGGTGTTCAGGGTCCGCGACTGGTTCCTGCGCCGCTTCGCCGAGCGCCACGGCGTCCTCGTGCCGAGCCTGCTGGCCGACGTCCGGACGGACACGTACTCCCCGTCCGGCCAGGACGCCCCCGATGACGTCGAGGCGACGCTGGCCCACGGCCTGGCCGCGGTGGAGCCCTCGCCGTCCGAACCGACGCCGCTCCCGCTCGAGCCGGTAGGGGAGCGGCGGTGAGCGCCGCCCCCGTCACGACGGGCGGGAGCCGCTGGGCCGCGCTGCGCGGCGCCGCCGGGCAGACCGGGCTGGTCCCGCTGGCCATCCTCGTCGGCTTCTCCGCCGTCATCAGCTTCGACCAGCAGGCCTTTGCCGTCCTGGCTCCGGACATCCGCAGCACCTTCCACATCAGCACCGGCACCACCGACACCATCGCCAGCCTCACCGCGGCGGTGCCGATCATCTTCTCCGTCTACCTCGGCTATCTCGGGGACAGGACGAACCGGCTGACGCTCACCGCCGTGTGCGGGCTGCTGTGGGGTGTGACCGCCATTTTCACCGGCCTCGCCCCGCTCCTCGTCGTGCTCGTGCTGGCCCGCTCGATCGGCGGGATCGGGTTCCTGGCCACCGAGACGGTGGCCCCGAGCCTCCTGGCCGACTACTACGCCCCGGACGGGCTGGGCACGATCTTCGGCGGCTACCGCTTCCTCGGACAGGGCTTCGGTCTGGCGGCGGGGCCGCTGGCCGGCGTGATCGCCGCCATCTTCAACTGGCGGGTGTCGTTCGTGGTGCTGGCCGTCCCCACCTTCGTCTTCGTCGTGCTGCTCCGCGTTCTCCACGAGCCCGCCCGGGGCCTGTCGCTCGGGCTGTCCCTGTCGGGGCCGGGGAAGCTCTCGGTGATGGAGGGCTACCGGCGGGTGCGCGCCATCCGCACCGCCCGGCGCACATGGGCATCGGCGTTCCTGTTCGGCGCCGGCACCCTCCCCTTCCTGACCCTGCTGTCCACCTTCTTCAAGGACGTGTACCACTACGGGGACACGCGGCGGGGAGAGCTGGCCGTGCTCTACGGGATCACCGGACTGATCGGCGTGGCGTGCGGCGGGATCGTGGCCCAGCGCCTGACCGGCTCGGGTCGCGTGCGCCTGATGCCCGTGGCCAACGCCGCCTT
>DASUHN010000036.1 GCA_036273495.1 Acidimicrobiales bacterium
GCGACCTGTGGTGGAAGGGGCGCAAGTCGGCCTTCGGGGCGGTGGCGCGGGTGGCGCCCGACTACTACCTCCACGACACCGTGGTGCCCCGCACCCGCCTCGCCGAGATCCTCACCCGCGTGTACGAGATCGCCGACCGCCACGGCGTCGGGGTCATGAACGTGTTCCACGCCGGGGACGGCAACCTCCACCCCCTGTTCCTGTTCGACCGGCGCCGGCCCGGGGAGATGGACCGGGTGAAGCGGGCGGGGGACGAGCTGATCGAGATGTGCATCGCCGCCGGGGGGGTGCTGTCGGGGGAGCACGGCATCGGCCTGGAGAAGCGTGACCACATGCCGCTGCTGTTCGGCCCCGCCGACCTGGCGGCCCAGGACGCCCTCCGGAGCGCCTTCGACCCGGTCCGGCTGTTCAACCCGGACAAGGTCCTCCCGTCCGGCTCCCGGTGCGGGGACCTGCAGTCGGTCCCGGCCGGGGCGTGGGTGTGAGGGTGTGAGCGAGCCCCTTGCCGCCTTCGCCGCCGAGGTGGGCCCGGCCGGACCGGTCACCGTGGCGGGGGGGCGCACCCAGTGGGAGGTCGGCGGACCGGCGGACCCCTCGGCCCGGGTGGTGCGGGCCCCCGCCGGCGTCGTCGAGCACCGGCCGGCCGAGATGACCGTGCGCCTGGGCGCCGGCACGGTCGTGGCCGATCTCGACTCCGCCCTGGCCGAGGCGGGCCAGATGGTGCCGCTGGATCCGGCCCGGCCCGGCGAGGCCACCGTGGGCGGGGTGCTGGCCGTGGGGCGGAGCGGGGGGCGGCGCCTGCGGTACGGGCCGGTGCGGGACTGCGTGCTCGAGGTGCGCTACGTCTCGGCCGCCGGTGAGCTGGTGAAGGCGGGGGCTCCGGTGGTGAAGAACGTGAGCGGCTTCGACCTGGTCCGGGTGATGGTGGGCTCCCTCGGGACCCTGGGTCTGCTGGCCGAGCTGGTGCTGCGCACCCATCCCCGGCCCGCCGGGGCCCGGTGGCTGACCGCCCCGGCCGACGCCCGGGCCGTCACCGCGGCCGCCGCCCTCCTGTACCGCCCGTCCTCTCTGCTCTGGGACGGGGCCCGGGCCTGGGCGCTCCTCGAGGGCCATCCCGCCGACGTTGACGCCGAGACCGCCGCCCTCGGCCCGGAGTGGGAGCAATGCCCGGGCCCGCCCGCCCTGCCTTCCGGCTCGCGCCTCTCCGTCGACCCGTCCGGGCTGGTGACGTGGGCGGCCGCCCGGCCCCCCGGCTCCTTCGTGGCCGAGATGGGAGTGGGCGTGGTGCACCTCTCCGCCGCCCCCGACCCCGCCGACCGGCCGCCGGGCGGCACGGCGCCCGGTCCGGTCCTCGACCTCAACCGGAGGTTGAAGGCCGCCTTCGACCCCGACAACCGCCTCAACCCCGGGCGGAGCCCGGTCCCGTGATCCTCGGCGTCGACGACGACGAGCTGGCCCTGTGCGTCTCTTGCGGCCTGTGCCTCCCGCACTGCCCGACCTACCGGGTGACGGGGGACGAGTCGGCCTCGCCCCGGGGCCGGATCGCCGCCATGCGCGCCGTCCAGGCCGGCGCCCCGGCCTCCGCCGAGTTCGTCTCGTACATGGACCTGTGCGTGCAGTGCCGGGGCTGCGAGGTGGCGTGCCCGTCGTCGGTCCCGTTCGGGCGGCTGATGGAGGACACCCGCCACACCCTGGCCACGCAGGCGGGCTACCAGCCGTGGTGGCGCCGCCTCGGCTTCCGGGCCCTCGGCCATCACCGCCTGCTGATCGGGGCCACCTTCCTGCTGGCGCTGGCCCAGCGGGTCGGCCTGGTGCCCCGCCGCCTCGGCCTGCCCCCGCTGCCGTTGCGGCGGCGTCCGCTCCCGGACACCGGAGCCGACGTGTGGCTGTTCACCGGGTGCGTCATGGACGCGTGGATGCGCCCGGTCCACGCCGCCGTCGTGCGGGTGATGACGGCCAGCGGGGCGGGCGTGCGCGTCACACCGCCCGGCGCCGGCTGCTGCGGCGCCCTGGCCGCCCACGCCGGGCTGGTCGACCTGGCCCGCCGGCAGG
>DASUHN010000037.1 GCA_036273495.1 Acidimicrobiales bacterium
CAGGTCCCCTGCTGGAGCGCCGTACTCGTCACACCCGGAGGCTAGCCCGGCGGGCCCGGCGGCGTCCCGCCCGGGGGGCCGGGGCGGTCGCCCCGGCGGGGGCTCTCCTCTTCCATTACTCGTCACGTTGAGGGCCATACCTCTCCTGACCAGGGCCTGTGACGGGAATATGACCGAATTGCCCGACTTGGAAGCCGTCACGGGCCGGGGGTGGTCCCCCCGCCGGTGCTGCCGCCGGGAGCCGGCGCCGGTGCACCCGGAGGGTCGTGCCTATCGCTGCGCCCGGCCCGGACCCGGGGGGACCGGCTAGGTGGCGGGAGCGGGAGCCGTGGTCTAGGCCCCGTGGGAGCTCGTGCCCCCGCCGGTCCTGGGGGCTGGCTTCGGCGGTGCGGGGGGCTTGGGGGTGGGGGCCGGCTTGGGAGGCGGCTTGCCCGTCGAGCTGGTCGAGCCACCGCTGCCGCCGGAGCCGGCCGAGGTGCCACCCGTGCCGCTCGATCCGGTGCCGGTGCCCGCGCCCGTGCCGGTCCCGGTGCTGGCGGTGCCGCCGTTGGTCTGGCCGGCGGGGCTGCCGCTCCCACCGGATCCGGTGGTGCCGGTGCCGCCACTCCCGGCGCCCGAGCCGGCCCCGGGGTTCGAGCTCCCGCCGTTGCTCCCGCCACCGGCCGCAACCGGGTTGGCGCCGCCGGAGCCCGTGGTGCCGGAGCCGCTGCCGGAGCCCGTGGTGCCGGGGCCGCTGCCCGGGGCGGGGTTGGTCCCCTTGGAGCCGCCGGTCCCGCCGGGGGCGGCCTGGCTGCCGCCGTTGGCGGGGCCGCCCTGGGCGGCGCCGGTGCCCTGACCGCTGCCCGCGCCGGTTCCGTTGCCGTGACCCGGGTTGGCGTTCCCGGCGCCGTTGCCGGAACCCCCGTTCCGGGTGCCCCCGTTGCCCCGGCCCGCCGACGAACCGTGGCCCGCCCCGCCGCGGGATCCTCTGGACCCGTTCCCCGCCGCCCCGACCGTCGAGTTCGGAGACGACGACGCTCCGCGCGAATTGGCGAGCTGGCCGCCGGTGCCGCTCGGGTCCGGCGAGACGACCTCACCCAGGACCTGGGTGGTCCCGCTGGCCGCCGGCGAGGACGCAGGCGTGGTCGGGACCGGGGGGCCCTCGGCGAAGCTGCCGGTGCCGGGGGACAGGATCCGCGGGCCGGTGCCGCTGCCGTTGGCGCCCGAGCCGGTCGACGAGGCGCCCGATGCCGGGCCGCCGGCCTGGCCGGACTGGGCCTGGAGGGCCACCGGACCGAGGTGGTTGCCCGACTCCTGGATGGCGCCGACACCGGCGATCGACACCGCCGCCGCCGCGGCCACGGTGGCGATCTGCGTCGGCAGTGATGCCGCCAGCATCCGCCGGGCCATCCATCCGAAGTACTTGAGCATCCGCTCAGCCCGTCCTCTCCCGAACCCTGGACCCGGCTGACGGGCCTGTCGGGTTCTTGCCTCTGTGGGCGGACGGTACGGGCGCAGCCACTCTCCGTCAACGTTTCGGCTCGCAAATGAGCCGAAGGTCTGATTCAGACCGTGCTGATCGGACCCCGGTGCGAGAGTCCCAGCCGGCGGCGGGGGAGCACCCAGGCCAGAGCGGCCAGGGGCACCAGGACCAGGGCCACGTCCCGGGTCTGGGAGGCGTACCGGCTCACGGCCGGCAGGACGGCCCCGAGGCCCGACGGCGCGGACACCGACCGATGGGCCGGCTGGACGGCTGCGGTCCGGTGGGTCTGGTGGGGCGCGGGGGCGGGCTTCGCCCGGAGAGCGGGGGACGCCGGTGTGGTGGCCGGCGTGGGGGTGGCGACCGGGGCCGCGGCGGACGCAGCGGGGTGGACCGGGGCCGGAGCAGGCGGGACGGTCGCCGGCGTGGGAGCGGGCGTCGCCGGCGAGGCGTGGACCGGGACCGGGGCCGGGGCCGGAGAGGTCGCCACCACGGGGCGGACGACCACCGGGGCGGGGGCCGGAGCGGGAGACGTCCGGGGCGCCGACACGACCGGGGCGGGAGCGGCGGCTGCCGCCGGCGGCTCCATGTAGTCCTCGGTCACCCACAGGTAGCCCTGGGAGCTGACGTAGACCGCCACACCGATCTGGGTGAAGCGGGGATCGACCATGTTGGCGTAGTGCTCGGGGCTGTTGGTGAACGCCGACTGCAGGGTGGCCACGTCGGGGCCCACCCCCACGTTCTCACCGAGCAGACGCCAGCCCGTCGGGGCCTGGCCGGCCAGATTCGGGTTGTGCGAGAGGCTGCCCGCCCCCGCCAGGTGCACCGACCAGTTGTCGGCCATCGACACCAGCGAGGAGCTGACCGACAGCGAGCCCAGCCCGTGCGATGCCCGCAGGGCGTTGATGTCGGCCACGAACGCCGAGGCGTCTGCGCCCGAGTAGCCCGCCGCGAATGCCGGCGCCGCCTGGGCCAGCACCCCCATCCCGACCGAGACCGCCGCCGCCACCGCCGCCGCGATGCGCCCTTTGTTCACTCCACGGTCTCGGCGCGTGGAAGGGCGCGCTTGACACAGTCAGTGACGCCCCGCCACGTTCAGTGATTTCGGACCATGTGAAACGCGACAAGTGGGGGCATCCCGGGCCACCCCGGCGCCCGGCGCCCCCCGTCCCGCCCGCGACCGCCCGAGCCGAGGTCGGGATCGAGACCGACCGGCGAGACCGCTAGCCCTTGACGCTCTCCAACCAGCGCTCGGCGTCGATGGCGGCCATGCACCCCGACCCGGCGGCGGTCACCGCCTGGCGGTACACGTGGTCCTGGACGTCACCGCAGGCGAACACCCCGGTGACGTTGGTGCGGGTCGACCCGGCCTGGGTGATCAGGTAGCCGCTCTCCTCCATGTCCAGCTGGCCCCGGAAGAGGTCGGTGTTCGGTGAGTGGCCAATGGCGACGAACACCCCGGTGAAGGGGTGGTCCGAGCGCTCCCCGGTGACCACGTTGCGGAGCCGGACCCCGCTCACCGAGGACTCACCCAGGACCTCCTCGACCACCGAGTCCCAGATGAAGTCGACGGCCGGGTTCTTGAAGGCCCGGTCCTGCATGATCTTGGAGGCCCGCAGCTCCTTGCGGCGGTGAATGATCGTGACCGTCTCGCCGAACTTGGTCAGGAACAGGGCCTCCTCCAGCGCCGAGTCCCCGCCCCCGATCACCGCGATGTGGTGGCCCCGGAAGAAGAAGCCGTCGCAGGTGGCGCAGGTCGACACGCCGTGGCCGAGCAGGCGGTCCTCTCCGTCCACGCCCAGCATGAGTGAGCGGGCCCCGGTGGCCACGATCAGGGCCCGGGCCCGGTAGGTCGGCTCGGGCACCGAGGGATCGCCCACCCAGATCGGGAAGGGGCTGCCCGCGGCCAGGTCGACCCTGCTGACCTTCTCGGTGCGGAGGTCGGCCCCGAACCGGGTGGCCTGGGAGCGCATGGTCGTCATGAGCTCGGGGCCCATGATCCCGTCCACGAACCCCGGGTAGTTCTCGACCTCGGTGGTGAGCATGAGCTGGCCGCCGGGCTGGTCGCTGGTCGAGGAGGGCTCCCCCTCGATGACCAGGGGCGCCAGGTTGGCCCGGGCCGTGTAGATGGCGGCGGTGAGGCCGGCCGGCCCCGACCCGATGATCGCGACCTCGTGGATGGGATCCGTCGGCACTGTCGTTCCTCCGGCCCGACTTCTGCGGGCTTATCTGGCCCCGCGGGCGGAACGCCGGGCGCGGGACAGTAGGAACAAGCCGGAGAGCGCGAAAAATCCCCCGAGCACGGCCTCGGACTCCCAGTCGGGCAGGGCCACGTTGAGGGCCCGGACCGCCGCCACCGCCCCGACGACGGCCAGAGCCACCGCCGCCACCAGCACGATGAAGCCGTAGACCAGCGCCCGGGCCACGAGCGTGAGGGGCACCACCGACCGGTCCCGCACCGCCAGCACCACGCCGTCGATGCGGTCGGCCACCTGGACCGTCCAGTCGGCGCCACCGCCGTTGCCTCCGGCGGTGGGCGCGGTGACCCCGGGCGCGCCCGAGGAGGAGGAGAGCCGCTCCATGACCTGGCGACGATACCCTCGCCGGCCGATGCGCATCCTCCTGGCCGTTCTGGCGGCGGCCGGATCGTCGGCCCTCGGGGGCGCCATCCTCGGCGAGTACACCCTGGCCAACCTGGTGGCGATCGTCGCCTGCGTGCTGTTCGGGGTCGTGGTGGGGGAGGCGACCGCGGTCCCCCGACGCCCGCCTCGCCCCGCCGGGCTGGCGGCCGCCGCCCTGTTCCCGTCGGTGGCGTGGGTCTGGTCGCTGTGGATCTCGACCGGGCACCAGCTCGGCTACGCCAGCGTGGCGCAGTGGGTGGCCACGCCGTTTGCCGGCGCCGCCGCCGTGGCCTGGGCGGCCACCGCAGCCCGGGGGGGACCTACCGGTCCCCGCGACGAAGGGGAGATCCCGCCCCCGGAGGCGGGTGGGGCGACCGGGCTGTAGTGCCCGGCTAGCCGGCGACGTGGAAGGTGACGCCGATGGTCCCGGGCCCGACGTGGCTCCCGATCACCGCACCGATGTCGCCGACCACGATCTTGTCCCGCGGGTAGACCTGGCCGATCCGGTCGAGGAACTGCTCGAGATCGGTGGAGGCGCCGGTCAGCACGCCCAGGTCCTCGATCTCGCCCGCCGATCGGACCTTGTCGACCAGGTAGGCCAGGGCCCGGCTCCGGGTGCGCTGCTTCGACTCCCCCGCCACGGCGCCGTCGACCACCTCGACGATCGGCTTGATCGACAGCATGGTCCCGAAGAGCGCCTGGGCCCCGCCGATCCGCCCCCCCTTCTTCAGGTACTCGAGGGTGTCGAGGGCGCCGAACACGCGGGTCCGGGGGACCAGGTCCTCGGCTATGCCGGCCACGTCCTCGGTGGACTTGCCCGCCGCCGCCGCCCGGGCGGCCGACAGCACCATCAGCCCGAGGCCGAGCGTGACCGACCGGGAGTCGACCGTCCGCACCGGGATGCGGTCGGCCACGGCACTGGCGGCGGCCACCGCGGCCTGGTGGGTGGCGGAGAGCGCCCCGGACAGGTTCACGCACACGACGCCGTCGCACCCCTCGTCGGCGGCCCGGGTGAACGCGGTCTGGAAGGCCCCGGGCGCCGGCGCCGCCGTCTCGGGCAGCACCGGGGACGCCTTGCACCGGGCCCAGAACTGGTCCGGGGTGAGGTCGCGGCGGTCGACCAGCTCCTCGGCCCCGAACCGGATGCTGAGCGGCACGATCTCGATGCCGAGCTCGTCGACCAGGTCCTGGGGCAGGTCGCACGCGCTGTCGGTCACCACCTTGACCCGGCTCATCGTGTCCCCCGCCCCCTGTGTCGTCTTCCGTGGCTCACCGCCCCGGCCTCCTTCTCTGCCAACCGGCCATCACCCCGGCAACAGTGAAGTAGACCCCAGCGCCGACCACCACCGCCAGCACGACGTGCACGAGCAGGGCCCCGGTACCGGTCCCGGTGATCATCGCCCCCACGAAGGCGACCGCCAGCCCCATGGCGACCGAGGGAACCGCCACCCGACCGGCGTGGGCCAGCAGGACCCCGCCGTCGAGCCGGCCCAGCCGCTCCCGCAGGTCCAGCAGGGCCACCACCGCTGCGCCGGTGTAGGCCAGGGCCAGGGCCAGGGCCAGGCCTCGCACCCCGAGCGAGGGGTAGAAGGCGAAGGCCAGCACCACGTTGAGCCCGTTCTCCAGGAGATAGAGGTAGAAGGGGGTGCGGGTGTCCTGCATCGCCTGGTAGGCCCGGATCACGAGCAGGTAGGTGCAGAAGCCGGGCAGACCCACCGACAAGAGGGCGGTGACGGTGGCCACCCGGTGCGAGTCGGCGGCCCCGGCCGCCCCGTGGCGCACGACCAGCGCCACCGCCGGGCGGGCCAGGAGGACGTAGCCGACCGTGGCGGGGACGATGATCGCGGTCATGGCGCGCACCGCCGTCGAGACCCGGTCCCGGAAGGAGTCCACCGCCCGCCGGGCCCAGCTGTCGGCCAGGTCGGGCTGGACGGCGCTCATGATCGACACCGCCACGATCCCGTAGGGGAACTGGAAGAGGGCGTAGGCGGTCGTGTACACCGACACGTCGCCCGCTTTGCGGTTGGCCAGCAGGAGGACGACCCAGAACGCCACCTGGTTGGTGGCCACGAACCC
>DASUHN010000038.1 GCA_036273495.1 Acidimicrobiales bacterium
GAGGAAGCGCTCGAAGGCCTCGGCGCCGTTCAGCCGCCCCAGGACATGGCGCTGCTCGGCGGGAGCGAGCTCGCTCGGCACCCCCTCGACGTGCTGCTGGATCCACCGCTTCTGGTCGGGGTCCTGGATGTGCATGTACTCGACACCGATGGTGCGGCAGTACGCGTCGCGCAGCACCCCGAGGATGTCCCCGAGAGTCATCTGCTCCCGGCCGGCCAGGCCGTCGGTGAGGAACTCCCGGTCGAGGTCCCAGAGGGTGAGCCCGTAGGTCATCGGGTCCAGCTCCGCGTGCATGCGGGGCTCCTTGACCGCCAGGGGATCGAGGTCGGCGATGAGGTGGCCACGCACCCGGTACATGTTGATCAGGGTCTGGACGTGGACCTGCTTCTCGAGCCGGCCCCGCTGCCGGTCGACGGGGTTCACGTCGGCGTGCCAGCCGACGGGCTCGTACGGCACGCCCATGGCGCGGAAGACCGCCTCGTAGAAGCCCTCCTCCCCGAGCAGGAGGGCGTGCATCCGGCCGAGGAACTCACCCGACTCGGCGCCCTGGATGATGCGGTGGTCGTAGGTCGAGGTGAGCGTCACCACCTTCGACACGCCGAGCTCGGCCAGCATCCGCGGATCGGCGGCCTGGAACTCGGCGGGATGCTCGATGGCACCGACGCCGAGGATCACGCCCTGGCCGGGCATCAGTCGCGGCACGGAGTGCACGGTGCCGAGGGTGCCGGGGTTGGTGATGCTCACAGTGGTGCCGGTGAGGTCATCGGCGGTGATCCGGTTGTTCCTCACCTTGCGGATCAGGTCCTCGTAGGCCGCCCAGAAGGTGTGGAAGTCCATGGTGTCGGCGTCGCGAATGCAGGGCACGAGCAGGGTCCGCGATCCGTCCGGCTTGGTCGTGTCCACCGCGATGCCGACTCCCACGTGGCGGTGGTGGATCACACCCGGCGTGCCCTTGTCGTCGACCGAGTCGACGAACGACGAGTTCATGACCGGCACGTCGGCCAGCGCCCGCACCATGGCGTAGGCGATGAGATGGGTGAAGCTGACCTTGCCGCCCCGGCCGCGGGCGAGGTGGTTGTTCAGGATCTTCCGGTTGACCTCGACCAGGCGGGCGGGAACCTCCCGCACGCTCGTGGCGGTCGGGACCTCGAGGCTGGCTCGCATGTTGGCGACGACCCGCGCGGCGGCGCCCCGCAGAGGAGTCGGCGCCGCGTCCTCCGCCGCCGCCGGGGCGGCCCGGCCGTCCCCGTTTCCGTCCGCCGCCTTGACGGGAGCGGCCGGTGGAGCAGCGACAGGAGCCGATGCCGGCGCCGTCGCCGATGCAGGCGCTGCAGGCGCTGCAGGCGCTGCAGGCGACGGCGGCGATGGAGGTGGTGCCACCGGGGCCGGCGGCGCGACCGAGGCGGGCGTTGCGCTGAAGAAGTCCCGCCAGCTCTCGCTCACCGATGAGGGATCGGCACGGAAGCGCTCGTACATCTCGTCGACGAGCCAGGCGTTGGGTCCGACGGACGATTCCGTGTCCGTGGGTCGTTGGGCCATCTCGGGACCGATCCTACCGGCGCTACCGTGCCGACCGATGCCAGCTCAGTTCATCTACACGATGCGCGACCTGCGACGTTTCCACCCGCCCGACCGTGAGGTCCTGCGCGGGATCAACCTGTCCTTCTACCCCGGAGCCAAGATCGGCGTGATCGGGGCCAACGGATCGGGGAAGTCGTCGCTGCTGCGGATCATGGCGGGCCAGGACGACGGCTACCAGGGGGAGGCCCGCCTCACGCCGGGCTTCTCGGTCGGCTTCCTGGCGCAGGAACCGGAGCTCGACAACGCCAAGGACGTCCTCGGCAACGTCACCGACGGCGTGGCCGACGCCAAGGCCGCCGTCGACCGCTTCGAGGAGATCGGCGTCCAACTGGGCCAGGCCGGACCGGACGAGATGGAGAAGCTCCTGGCCGAGTACGGGGAGCTCCAGGACCGCATCGACGCCCAGGGCCTGTGGGACCTCGACCGCCAGCTCGAGGTGGCGATGGACGCCCTCCGCCTGCCGCCCGGGGACGCCGCCGTCGGGACGCTCTCCGGTGGGGAGCGGCGCCGGGTGGCGCTGTGCCGGTTGCTGCTCTCCCGGCCCGACCTCCTCCTGCTCGACGAGCCCACCAACCACCTCGACGCCGAGTCGGTGGCGTGGCTCGAGCGCCATCTCCAGGAGTACCCGGGCACGGTGGTGGCGGTCACCCACGACCGCTACTTCCTCGACAACGTGGCCGGCTGGATCCTCGAGCTGGACCGGGGCCACGGGATCCCCTGGGAGGGGAACTACTCGTCCTGGCTGGCCCAGAAGGAGGCCCGCCTGGACGCCGAGGAGAAGGCCGACTCCTCCCGCCGGCAGGCCCTGGCCCGCGAGCTCGAGTGGATCCGGATGGCGCCCCGCGCCCGTCAGGCCAGGGGCCGGGCCCGGGTCACCGCCTACGAGCGGCTGCTGGCCGAGGCCGAATCCGCCGAGACCCGGCCCGACCGGCTGGAGCTGTCGATCCCGGCCGGGCCCCGGCTCGGGGACGTGGTGGTCGAGGCCACGGCCCTGGTCAAGGGCTACGGGGACCGGTTGCTGATCGAGGGCCTCGACTTCTCCCTGCCCCCCGGCGGCATCGTCGGGGTGATCGGCCCCAACGGCGCCGGCAAAACCACCCTGTTCCGGCTGATCACGAGGACCGAGAAGCCCGACGGCGGGGCGCTGCGGGTGGGCCCGACCGCCGTGCTGGCCTACGTCGACCAGTCGCGGGAGTCCCTGGACGCCGGCCACACGGTGTACGAGGAGATCACCGGTGGCCAGGACCGCCTCCAGGTGGGCGGCCGGGAGATCCACGGGCGGGCCTACGTGGCCTCGTTCAACTTCAAGGGGTCCGACCAGCAGAAACCGGTGGGCCAGCTCTCCGGCGGGGAGCGCAACCGGATCCACCTGGCCAAGGTCCTCCGGTCCGGCGGCAACGTGCTCCTCCTCGACGAGCCGACCAACGACCTGGACGTGGACACCCTCCGGGCCCTGGAGGACGCCCTGCAGGAGTTCGCGGGCTGCGCCGTGGTCATCAGCCACGACCGGTGGTTCCTGGACCGCATCTGCACCCACGTCCTGGCCTTCGAGGGGGACTCCCGGGTGCAGTGGTTCGAGGGGAACTTCAGCGACTACGAGGCGGACCGCAGGAAGCGGCTGGGCGCCGACGCCGACCAGCCCCACCGGATCCGGTACAAGCCCCTGGTCCGGGGCTAGGGGCGTTTCGTCGCGAAACTCCCCTTTCCGCAACCCCCGTTGCCAATAGGGCGCCGGGGTCGGGTGCACGGCGGACGCACCCGGGCCCCGGCGCTTTCAGAAAGATCACACCAACTTGCGCTCCCAGTCAATGGCAAGCCGACCCAACTGGACGCGAAAAAGGGCTCAGATCGGGCCATCCCGCCGCCGATAACTATTTCGTGAGCCAGACGATCACCCAGAGCCGGGCCGTGGTCCGGACCATCGACCCGGGCAACACCGCCCTTTGCGCCCACTGCGGCGCCCCGGTCAAGTTCATGGCCCGGGCCCAGCTCAAGCAGGTGATCGCCAACGTCTACATGGCCGGCGTCTGGGACAGGGTGGAGCACTTCCACGAGCCCTGCTACGACACCGCCGGGGCCCCCCACGGCATGGCCGTCTGACCCAGGACGGGCAGTAGCCTGGCCCGCCGTGCGGGTCCGGGTCACCAAGGCGTTCACGTTCGAGGCCGCCCATCGCCTGCCCTGGCACCCGGGCCGCTGCCGTGAGCTCCACGGCCACCACTACCGCTTCGAGGTGACCGTCGAGGGCCCGGTCGGCCCCGACGGGATGGTCGTCGACTTCGACGACCTGGCCACCCGGGTGGGTGACGCCGTCGTGGCCCGCTACGACCACCGCTACCTCAACGACCTCCTCGACAACCCCACCGCCGAGCTGCTGGCCGGTGACATCTGGAAGCGGCTCGAGGCCGCCGGCGTCACCCCGGTGCGGATCCGGCTGTGGGAGACCCCCGACTCCTCGGTAGAGCTGCTGGACCGGTGAGCGGCCCCGCCGGGCACGTCGTGCTCCTCTCCGGCGGGCTCGACTCGACCGTCTGCCTGGCCCTGGCCGCCGCCGAGCGGGAGGCTGCCGGCCGGGGAGGGGACCACGGGCACGGGGACCTCCTGGCCCTCACCTTCGCCTACGGCCAGCGCCACCGCCTCGAGGTCGACCGGGCCGCCGCGGTGGCCGCCCGCTACGGCGCCGAGCAGCTGGTGGTCGAGCTGGACGCCTCGGCCTGGGGCGGATCGGCGCTGACCGACCCCGGCATTCCGGTACCCACGGGCCCGGAGATCCCCACGGAGGGCCCCGCTCCGGGGATCCCGGTGACCTACGTCCCGGCCCGCAACATCATCTTCCTGGCCGTGGCCCTGGGGGTGGCCGAGGCGCGGGACCTCGACGTGGTGCACATCGGGGTGAACGCCGTCGACTACAGCGGCTACCCGGACTGCCGTCCCGAGTTCCTCGACGCCTTCCGGCAGGTGGCGGCGGTGGGCCAGAAGCGGGGGGTGGAGGGCTCTCCCGTCGAGGTCCGGGCGCCTCTGATCGACCGGCCCAAAGCGGAGATCGTCCGGCTGGGCGTCGAGCTGGAGGCGCCGTTGGAGCTGACCTGGTCGTGCTACCAGCCCGGGCCCGGGCCCACGCCCTGCGGGGGCTGCGACTCGTGCCGGATCAGGGCGGCCGGCTTCTCCGCGGCGGGGATCCCGGACCCGGCCCTCTCCGCCGCCTCTCTCGGATGAGCGCCCGGCCCGGGGACGCCGGGGCGGGCACCATCCTGGTGTCGGAGGCGTTCTCCGCCATCCAGGGCGAGGGCGCCCACGTCGGCCGCCGCCAGGTCTTCCTCCGCCTCTCCGGCTGCAACATCCGCTGCGGGTACTGCGACCAGCCCGAGGCTCTGGAGCTGCGCCCCGGGCCGTGCCGGTTCGAGCAGACCCCGGGGCGCCGGGACTGGCGGGTGGTCCCGAGCCCGCTGGCGGTGAACGACGCCGTCGCCGCCGTCGACCGGCTGTGGCGGGCCGGCCCCCACCACTCGGTGAGCGTGACGGGCGGGGAGCCGCTGGCGCAGAGCGGCCGGCTGGCCGAGCTCCTGCCCCTGATGAAGGGGCGGGGGCACCGCGTCCATCTCGAGACGAACGGGACCCTCGTGGCCGGCCTGCGCCGGGTGGCGCCCTGGGTCGACGAGGTCAGCATGGACCTCAAGCTCGGGAGCGTGGACGGCCAGGGGGTCGCCCCCTCCACCCAGCGGCGCTTCCTCGAGGTGGCCATCGACGCGTGCCCGGTGGCGGTGAAGGTGGTGCTCGGGCCGGAGACCGATCCCGGTGAGCTGGACGCCGCCATGGCGATGGTCGCCGAGACGGCGCCGGCGGCCCCGGTCTTCCTCCAGCCCGTCACCCCGTTCGCGGCCGTGACCCGCGCCCCCACCCCCGACGAGGTCCTGTCCTGGCAGGAGCTGGCTCTGGCCCGCCACGGCGACGTCCGCGTCGTCCCCCAGACCCACAAGATGATCGGGCAGCTGTGATCTGGGCCGTGGCCGGGGCCAACGGGCTGGTCGGGTCCGCCCTCGTGCTCCGGCTGGCGGCGGAGGGCCACGAGGTGACCCGGCTCCAGCGGGGGGCCCACTGGGACCCGGCGAGCGGGTGGGCCGACCCCGGTGTCCTGGCGGGCGCCGACGTCCTGGTGAACCTGGCCGGCGCCGGCATCGGGGACCGCCGGTGGAACCCGGAGCGCAAGGAGGTGGTCCGGTCCAGCCGGGTCGAGGGCACCGCCGGCCTGGCCCGGGCCCTGGCGGGGCTCGGCCCGGCCCCGGGCGGGGGCCCCCGGACCTTCCTGGCCGTCTCGGCCGTCGGCTACTACGGCGCCGACGCCGGCGACCGGGTCCTGACCGAGGAGTCCCCCGCCGGCACCGACTTCCTGGCCCGGCTGTGCACGGAGTGGGAGGCGGCGGCCGAGCCGGCCCGCCAGGCGGGCCAGCGGGTGGTCCACCCCCGCCTCGGGCTCGTCCTCAGCGCCACGGGAGGCGTGCTCGGGCGCATGCTGCGGCCGTTCCGCCTCGGGCTGGGCGCCCGCCTCGGCTCGGGGCGGCAGTTCATGAGCTGGATCACCCGGGAGGACGCCGTGTCGGCCCTGATCCACCTGGCCACCGACCGGTCGCTGGAGGGTGCCGTGAACGTCACCGGCCCCGAACCGGCCACCAACGCCGAGCTCACCGCCGAGCTGGGCCGGGCCCTCCGCCGTCCCACCAAGCTGGCTGCCCCTGCCGGCGCTCTCCGGCTGGTGCTGGGGCGGGAGATGGCCGACGAGACGCTGCTGGCGAGCCAGCGGGTGCGTCCCGCCCGCCTCGAGGCCGCCGGGTTCGGCTTCCGGCACCCGGATCTGGCCGGCGGGCTCCGCGCCGCCCTGGCCGACCGGTGAGGGCCGACCCCTGAGCCCCGCCGCCGACGCGCCCGACGTCGTCGTCGTCGGGGCCGGGCCGGCCGGCTCCGCCACCGCCATCACCCTGGCCCGGGCCGGCGCCGCGGTTGTCGTCGTGGACCGGGCCCGCTTCCCCCGCGACAAGTGCTGCGGGGACGGCCTCACCGCCTCGGCCCTCCGCCATCTCGAGGAGCTGGGCCTCGACCCCGCCGACGTCCCGTCCTGGACCCCGGTGCGCGAGGTGGCGCTGCGCTCACCCTCGGGGCGAACGGTCGAGCTCGGGCTGCCCACCGACGGCCTGCACGCCGCCGTGGCCCGCCGGAGCGACCTCGATGCCGCCCTCCTCCACCTGGCCCGCGACGCCGGTGCGTGCGTCCTCGAGGACACGGCGGTGACGGCCGTCGACCGCGACGGGCGGGGGGCGCGGGTGGGCACGGGGCGGGGGGGGACCTTCGCCCCCGGGTACGTGGTGGCCGCCGACGGGGCCTGGTCGCCGACCCGGAAGCTGCTGGGGGACGCCGCTCTGGCGGGCCGCTACCTCGGGGACTGGCACGCCCTCCGCCAGTACGTGACCGGCGTGGGGGCGGAGGCGGCCCGGCAGCTGTGGGTCTGGTTCGAGCCCGACCTGCTCCCCGGCTACGCCTGGTCGTTCCCGCTCGGAG